>DATHTQ010000090.1:0-2814 GCA_035463055.1 Candidatus Limnocylindria bacterium | reverse complement strand
GCGCCGCAGTCCACGGCGTACCGCATGTCCTCCGCCTGGCTATCGCGGTGGAAGGGCCAGTACTGCCGCCCGCCGTGGTAACTCACCACGACCGCGTCGCAGCCCCCATCGGCCTTCAGCCGCGGGATTTCGGCCTGGAGCCACTCGCGGTGTTTGTCGAACGAGGCGGACCAGAAGCCGAGGAACGCGATGCGCACGCCGTCCTTCTCAAAGATGAGCGCGTCCCGGTCGAGGCACCACCCGATGCCCGCCGCGTCCAGCGCAGCCTTGGTGGACACAAGGCCCGGCTGCCCGAAGTCTCCCGTGTGGTTGTTGCCCAGCGTCACGCCCTCGACCGACCCCGCGGTAAGGATGCCCGTATAGGCGGTCTCCCCGCGGAAGTTCCACTTGGCGGCCTTGTTGAGGCCCCTGGGGCTGTCGGCGAGCACGCCCTCGAGGTTGAGCAGCGTGAAGTCGTCCCGTTCGAAGATGGGTTTCGCGTGCCGCAGGAAGTACTCCGGCGGCTGCTGCCGCGCCATGACCTTGAACGTGCCGGAGGCGTGGTTCATCCACCCCTCGTGGCCGCCCAGCGTGGTGTCCCCCGCGAAGGTGAGGCGGACAATGCGGAGTTCCGCTTCCGTGATGCCCGAGAACGGTATAACCAGAAGCACCGCCAGCAGGATAATGGCTTTCCTCAACGCATGTCCCTTCCGGCGCGTCCTTGCGCGCATAAGGAAAAGGCCCCTTGCGGGGCCGCGGTCATTTCAGGAACTGGGTCATCATGTACCCGGTCACGCTGCCGTACTTGACCTGCGCCCAGGTTCCGCCGGCGATGACGACGGTCACGCGGCTGCCGTGGGGGACGCGCGTGGTGACGGAGCCGGCCGCCTGGCTGGGCTTGCTGCGCAGGTTGACGTAGGTGCCGTCCGGGTGGCGCACGGTCTTCATCGGGACGGCGGGCTGGCCGTAGAGCGTGAGGTACTTGGTCATCATGTAGCCGGTCTTGCCGTCGGAGTTCACCTTGACGCGGCTCCACAGCGTCCCCTGCATGAGGATGGTCAGCGCGGTGTTGGCGGGGTAGCTGCCCAGCACGCGGCAGGAGGTGGAGGGCTGCTCCCTGAGGTTGAGGTTGCGGCCCGTGTTGGTGACGATGGCGTCGGTGCTGTCGGGGATGACGATGGGCGGGGTGGGGCCGGAGCCCCCGGTCAGGAACTTGGCGTCCATGAACCCGAACGTGCCCGCCAGCGCCACGAACCACCATGCCTTGCCCTGCAGGTAGATCTGCACCGTGGTGCCGTTCGCGCCCTGGCCGATGACGTAGCCGGTGAGGGAGGGGGCGGCGCGCAGGTTGACCGGGCCGCCGTTGGCGCTCGTGATGCGGGCGTCGCCGATGGCGCCGGGCCCGTCCAGGGGCTTGAGGAACTCGCTGCGGAAGTAGCCGCGCAGCCCGGAAATCTCGACATAATACCAGCCGTCCGTCTGGCCCAGCACCGTGCAGACGGCGCCGTTGTAGTAGGTGCCCAGCACCCGCGCGGTGTAGGAGGGCGCCTCCCGCAGGTTCAGGTAGGAGGTGGCGACCGGGTTGTTGACGACGGCCTGGGAGCCGATGACGACGGACCCGGGGATCGCGAGCCGCAGGAACGACGCGCTCATGAAGCCCACCTGGCCCGAGGGGGTGCGCCCCTCGATCCACGAGCCGGTCGTGTTGAACACCTCGACCCACTCGCCCCCCGGGACGCTGCCGACGGCGGGGTACCCCGTCCCCGGACCGGAGCGGACGTTGAGGCGGCTGGTGTTCACGACCAGGGCCCAGCCGCCCTCCGCGCGTGCGGCGGGGGGCGCGAGGACGGCCAGCAGGACGGCCGCCAGGATGGCGCTGAGGCACCGTTTCATCGGATGTACCTCCTTGGGGTGGGCTCTGACCCTATAACGCGCGGGAAGAACTGTTCCTTGCCTTTTGCTTACGGCAAAAAGTCCAGCAGCACCCGGTCCATGAGGTCCAGGCCACGCCGCGTCAGGCGCAGGCGGCCGCCGGCCCGCTCCATCATACCCGCGGCCAGGTTTTGCTTCAAGGCTTCCGGGAACGCCGCTTCCACGGCCGCGCCGTGCATGGCTTCGAAAGCACGCAAGTCCAGTCCCTGCGTCAGGCGCAGGCCCAGCATCACGCTCTCGAACATCGCGTCGCGCGGGGCCACTTCCTCGGTCTCCGGCGGCTCCCCCGCGAGGTATCCCCGCAGCGTGGGCGCGTTGCGGCGCCTCGTTCCATGGAAGAACCCCGCCGCGCCCGCGCCGAAGCCGAGGTATTCCTCCCGCATCCAGCAGTTGAGGTTGTGGCGGCACTCAAACCCCGGGCGCGCGAAGTTGCTGATCTCGTACTGGCGGTACCCCGCGCCCGCGAGGTGATCGGCCGTGTTCCAGTACAGCGCCCGCTCCGCCTCGTCGTCAGGCAACTCCAGGGCGTCCCGCCGCGCAAAAAGCGGCGTGCCCTCCTCCAGGATGAGGCTGTAGCACGACAGGTGATTGGGCGCGAGCGCGATGGCAGCGTCCAGCGTGGAGCGCAGCCTGTCCCAGCCTTGCCCGGGGAGCGCGGTCATGACGTCGATGTTGACGTTGGGGATGCCCGCGGCCCGCGCCATGCAGACGGACGCCTCCACCTGCGCCCAGTCGTGGATGCGGCCCAGGAGGCGCAGCTCATCCGCGTGGGCGCTCTGCGCGCCCAGCGACAGGCGGTTCACCCCGCCTTGAAGCAGCGCGTCCAGGAAGGCAGGCGCCAGCGTGCCTGGGTTGGCCTCGCAGGAGATTTCCGCGCCCGGCGCGACGTCGAAGCATTCGCGC
>DATHTQ010000089.1:0-3829 GCA_035463055.1 Candidatus Limnocylindria bacterium | reverse complement strand
AGCCGTGGAACACCCTGTCTCCGCGGCTCATGCGTACCCTGTGGGCGAGGCCCGCCGCCCTCCGTTCGCTCAGCGCGTTCATCCCGCCCCCCTCAGAACAGGCTGGTCTTGGCCACGCGCCGCGAAAACGCATTGGCCATGAGGATCAGCGCAAGGTTGATGACCGCGTTGAAGAACCCGATGGCGGTCGCGTAGGAGAAGTCGGTCCTGCCGATCCCGGAGAGCCCGATGCGGTATACGTAGGTCGATATCAGCTCCGAGTGCTGCAGGTTCAGGCTGTTCTGCATGAGGTACGCCTTCTCGAACCCGACGGACATGATGTTGCCGATGCCCATGATGAGCAGGATCATGATGGTGGGCATGATATACGGCAAATCCACGTGCACGATGCGCTGCACGCGGGATGCACCGTCGATCTGCGCGGCCTCGTGCAGCTGCGCGTCCACGCCCGCAAGGGCCGCGGTGTAGATGATGGACTGCCAGCCGAAATTTTGCCAGACCGTGCTCCAGATGTACAGGTGGCGGAACGTGCCCAGCTTGCCCAGCAGGTCGCTGGGATAGGCGCCCGTCGCCGCCTCCCAGAGGATGCCGTAGATGCCGGTGCGGCTGTTGAACACCTGCATGAGCATGCCCACCAGCACGACGACCGAGATGAAGTGCGGCAGGTTGACTACGGTCTGCGTGATTTTCCGGAAGCGCGGCAGCTCCACCGAATTGAGGATGAGCGCGAACAGGATGGGGATGACCTGCATGCAGGTGAGGCCGTACACCGAGAGGATCAGCGTGTTGGACACCACGCGCTCGAACTGGTAGGAGGCGACGAACTTCTCCAGGTTCGCCAGGCCCACCCACGGGCTGCCCCAGATGCCGCCGCGCGGTGTGTATCTGCGGAACGCCAGCTGCAGGCCCGCCATGGGCACGTAATGGAAGATGACGACGTACGCGACCGGCAGCAGCAGGAACAAGTACAGCTGCCAGTCCCTTTTAAGCGCCACGCGCATCCTCTTTGCCAGCATCCGGCCCTCCGATTTTCAAGGATGGGCGCCCGCGGGCCTGTCCCGCGGGCGCCGGGGAAGGTTTTACTTGTACATCCGGTCGTAGACCGCCTGCTGGATCTCCAGGAACGTGGAAAGGCCGATGTTCTCCAGCTCAGCCTGGAACGCGCCCCAACCCGCGTCGATGTCCGCGTTGCCCATGAGGAACGCCGCGGTCTGCTCGTCCACGAAGGACTTGAGGTTGCTGGTGATCTCCGACACGACTTCCGCTTCGTCGGAGGTGTAGATTACCTTCGGGATCACTTCCTCGGGCCGGTAGCCGCCCTGCTGGTAGTGCTCCCACGCGCCGTTGAGCAGGATGGTGTACTGCTCGGTCTTCGCGGGGTCCACGCCCACGCCGCCGGCGATGCCGTAATGCCGGACGTACGGCCCCACCTGGCGCCAGGAGGCGTTGGCCACGTCGGAACCGCCCCAGAACTGCGCGTCGTGGTACGTGACGATGGACACGGGGAAGGAGCGCACGCTGGCGACGTACTTCTCGGCATCAGCGACGTTGGCGATGTAGTCCCACTCGCTGCCCTGGGTGCCCCAGCGCTGGGTGATGCCGATGAGCTCGCTGCTCATGAGGTCGCCCAGGCGGAAGGCCGCCTCGGGGTTCTTGCAGTTGGCCGTCACGATGAAGGTGACGTTGGCCGCGGACTGCGTGAAGGTGGCGCGGCGCGCGCCGTCGGGTCCGGCCAGGGGCGCCAGGAAACGGTACTCGGTGACGCGGCCGCCGTCCTTGTTGAGCATATCCGGGGCGTAATACACGAGGGAGAAGACCACCTGGTCCGCGCTGTTCATCAGCGCCTTGAACTGGTCGTTGTCCATGGTCAGCGACTCGGAGGCGATGAGGCCCTCGGCGAACAAGCGGCGCATGTACTTGAGGCCTTCCTTCCACGCCTCGGTGGCGTACGCGACGCCGACCTTGCCGTCCTCGACCGTGCGGTACCACTTGTCGCCGGAGTAGACGAACGGATTCATCAGGTAGTTGAACCAGCCGCCGTACAGCTTGCTCTCGCCGAACGTGCCGGCCAGGCCGATCTCGTCCGCCTTGCCGTTGCCGTTGAGGTCGGTCTCATGCACCTTCTTGAGCAGCTGGTAGAACTCCTCGGTCGTCTCCGGGACCTTTTCCCCAAGGGTTTCCAGCCAGGTCAGGGAGTACCAGCCCTTGTCGGGGTACTCGTTGCCGTAGGACTGGTTGAGGGTGGCGATGCCGGAGAGGTTGCCGTCGGGCGAGGTGATCTGCTGGGTGTAGTCCAGGCCGGTGCGTTCCTTGGCCTCGTTGATGTTGACGGCCAGCGCGGGGTCATCGTAGTACTGCGTCAGCGGCAGGATGGTGCCGGCCTGGGCCCACTCCCAGATCTGGGTGTCGGTGAACTTGCCGTTCTCCTGCACGATGACGTCGGGCAGGTCCGCGACGTTGCCGGCCGTCAGCGCCATGTTGATCTTGGTGGCATAGTCGGCCCCCGCGGGCTGGGTGACAATGTTGAGGTCGAAGTTCCCCTGCTCCTCCAGCCAGAGCGTCATCTGGTTGGTGTTGTAGTCCTCGATGCGCAGGTTCTCGGGAACCCACACGGTCAGGACGGGCTTGCCGCCGGCGGCCAGGGCCGGTGCGGCGATGCTTGCCAGGATCGCCAGGCAAACCAGGACGGATGCCAGTTTCCTCATGTTGGGCCACGCTCCTTTATGCGTTTTCCGGCTCGGCTGACCCCTGCCGGTAATTAGATGGAGTATAGGATACACGCGAAAAAAGCGGAATGGACGGGACGAAAGTTTCGCGCCCGGGGAAAGCATTCGGCCTCCTTTCCATATATCACGCCCGTTTCCGATTTTCATCCTCTGCCGCCTGCGCTTGAAGGAACCGGGGCTTTTGGTATACTGTCCGCATGAAGACGAGCGGTTGTCCCGGAAGGCTGAAGGACCCATGCTGAAGCGCGGGCCCAGGTCCGCGTCCCGGCGCAACCGCCTGCGCATGGCGAGCGTGTTCCTCGCGTTCGCGCTGCTGCTGGTGCTGTTCTATATCCCCGGCTACTGGTACGTGCGCGGCGTCACGCGCCAGAACGCGCTGGAATATTACCGGCAAAGGCTCCTGGACGGCGCGAAGGCGCTGGACGTTACGCTTTCCGGCCTGGGCAACCTCCAGGAGATGCTGAACCAGAACCCGCTGACCCGCGCGCTGGGCTATCCCTCCTCGCGCACGGACATGACGGCGGTGGACAAGGTGCGCGACGCGGTGCGCATTTACCTGCTTCCCTACGCAATGGCGGCGGACGCCGGCCTCTCCCGTGGTGAGGAAATCCTGTTCACCCGGCGGCGCGTCTACCACCCGCGCGAGCAGTTGCAGGCTGTCCACTACTTCCGCAGTGAGGGCCTCACTACCGCACAGTGGCTCTCAAAGCTGTCCGGGCCAGTAAGCGTCCTGCCGGAGGAGGCGTTCCGCACCGTCGATTACGGCGCCTACCGGGGCTTCACCGTCGCTTGGCGCTGGTCCCGGGCCAACGATATGTACCTGTTCGCCACGTTCCCCACCGACAAGGTATTCTCGCTGATAGCAGACGAAGGCGTGCTCGCCGCCGGGCATGCGGCCATCGCCTGGGGTGGCAGGGTGATAGCTTCCAGCGGCGCGTCGCCCGCGGGCGCATATGAGGACCTGTCCGCGAAAGCCGATTCGCTGGAGCTGGAGTTCAGCCTCCGGATTCCCGACGCCTACATCGAGCAGGACCTGCGCCAATTGCACCGTCTCGCCCTCTCGTTCCTGGGAGTGCTCGTCCTCGCTTCGGCGGTGTGGGTCA
>DATHTQ010000088.1:0-2157 GCA_035463055.1 Candidatus Limnocylindria bacterium | reverse complement strand
GTCGTCGTGGACGGCGTGGACCTGGGCGGCGCGGGCATGGACGAGGCCGCGGCGCGCATGGCGTCGGGCGAAGGGTCGGACGCGCCGCGCGTGGACGTGCTGCTGCAGGTGGACGACAGCGGCTTCCGGGTAACCGGCGCCGAGGTCCCATTCGCGCGCAACACCCCGGCCCTGCTGGAGGAGGCCTGGTCCATCGGGCGCCAGGGCTTCGCTTGGGGCATCGGCTCCGGGATGACCCCGTTCGAGATCCGCTGGCGGCATGCGCGCCAGACCCAGGCGCAAGGCGCGTACTTCCAGAGCGAGGTTTCCTACGACAAGTCCGCCGTCGCGTCGCTCGCGCGCGCCATCGCCGCGCAGGCGGACCGCGAGCCCGTCAACGCGGTCATCCAGGAGTTCAACTTCCAGACGCGGGAGTACAAGGTCACCCGCGACGTGCCGGGCCGCCGCATCGCCGCCGAGGCCATCGCCGACGCGCTGACGGCCGCGCTGGACGCGGGACAGTACCAGGCGTCGCTTCGCCTCTCCTCCGAGCCCATCCTCCCGCGCGTGACCAGCGTGGACCTGCAGAACGGGTTCACGAAGCTCGCGTCCTTCAGCACCAAGACCGATTCCAACGAGGACCGCAACAACAACATCGCGCTGGCCGCCCGCGCGGTCAGCAACAGGACGCTGATGCCGGGGGAGACCTTCTCCTTCAACCAGGCGACCGGCGAGCGCACCCCCGCCAAGGGCTACCGCGGCGCCCCCGCCATCGCGGGCGGCGTCCTCATCGACGACGTGGGCGGCGGCGTATGCCAGGTGTCCTCCACGCTGTTCAACGCGGCGGCGCTCTCCGGCATGACCATCGTGTCCCGCGACCCGCACGCCTGGCCGGTGTCCTACCTTGACCGCGGGCTGGACGCCACGGTGAACTGGCCGGGCCTGGACTTCAAGTTCCGCAACGACAAGGACACGCCGGTCTTCATCATCGCCTGGTACGAGAACCGCAGGATGCACGCGGAGATCTACGGCATGCGGACCGGACCCGGGGAGACCATCGCGCTGGAGACGCAGACGACGTCCACCACCAAGCCCCCGGCGGAGCCGCTCATGCAGCTCAACCCCTCCCTCCCCTTCAACACCACGCGAGAGCTCAAGCAGGCGCGGACCGGCTACGTCGTGGACACCTGGCGCGTCTACCTGCGCGGAGGCGCGGAATACCGCAGGGAAAAGCTGTTCACGTCCAACTACAGAATGGTGCAGCAGGTCATTGAGTACAACTAGGCGGCATGAGGCCCTGAGGCGGAAAGGCGAGCGCAGGAAGGCGGACATCCTGCGCGCGTCGCGGCGCATCTTTCTGGAGAAGGGCTACGAGGGCACGTCCGTCCAGGACATCCTGGACGCGCTGGGGTGCAGCAAGGGCGGCTTCTACCACCACTTCGACAGCAAGGTCAGCGTGCTGGCCGAAATCGCGGCCGTCCACGCCCGCGAAAGCCGCGGCGAATACGTACAAGGCGCATACGCAAGCCCGGTCGTTGCGATTGGCGCGCTGCTGCGCCGCGCGGCGTTCCTGCGCCAGGAAGACCTGGCCCTGCTGCGCGCGGTGCGCGAGCTGGAGGGGAAGAGCGACGGTGCCATCCTCAGGGACGCCCTGGTGCGCGCGTCCGCGGCGGCCTTCTTCCAGGATTTCACGGACGCCGCGCTCGCGCTCACGCGCGCGGGCCTCGCGGGGTTCCCGGGGGAGGACGCGCTGATGCTGGCCTTCGAGACCTTCCTGCACGGCGGTTTCCTGCTGATGCGCGAGGCCGCGGGCGACTCGGGTGGGCCGGGGCGCGCGGTTTCCCTTCTGGGCGCGCTGCGCCGCCAGGTGGAGTCCGCCCTGCGCCTCCCCCCGGGGAGCGTGGAGGTCATCGGCGCGCAGGAGCTCGCCGCGCTGGCCGCCGCCGTGGCGCGTTAGCTTGAAAAGGCAGGCGGGCGCAAGTATAATGATGGAATCATCTGTCCAGAAGGAGGCGGCGGTGAGGCGGTCGGCCGGGTTCGCGTGCGCGCTGCTGCTCCTCCTGCATGCCTGTTTGGGCCTCGCTTCGCCCGCCGCCCGGGAGATCCCGCCGCTGTACCCCGTCATCCCGGAGGTCGAGGCGCTTCTGGATGCCGCGCGCGGCGAGCTCGGGTACGTCG
>DATHTQ010000087.1:0-4482 GCA_035463055.1 Candidatus Limnocylindria bacterium | reverse complement strand
ACCGGCGGCGTCATGACGACCCTCCTCATCAAGGGCGTTGAAGTCCTGTAACCTACCATCGCATTCATGGCGGGGCCGCCCCTCAGGCGGCCCCGCCTTTGCTGACAATACGGCGGGAAGTGTGATATAAACCTTCTATGGCTGATTTTTCGAACGCGGCATCCGCCCCGGCAGCGCCCCCCGCCATCCACCTGGTGGGGCTCACGAAATGCTTTGACAAGGTCACGGCGTGCGACCGCATCGACCTGGAGGTGCGCCGGGGAGAGATCCTCGCGCTGCTGGGGGAGAACGGCTCCGGCAAGACCACGCTGACCAACATGCTCTCGGGCATCTACCAGCCCGACGCGGGGCAGATCCTGCTGGACGGCAAGCCCGTGGCCATCCGCTCGCCCCGGGACGCCATCCGCCTGGGCATCGGCATGATCCACCAGCACTTCAAATTGGTGGACGTCCTCACCGCGCGGGAGAACATCCTGCTGGGCGAGGGCGGCACGCTCAAGGTCTCCCCGGAGGAGGCCGTAAAGGCTTTCGGCGCGCGGGTGGACCTGCAGAAGAAGGTCTACGACATGTCGGTGTCGGAAAAGCAGGCCGTGGAGATCCTCAAGGTGCTCTGCCGCGGGGCGGACAAGCTGGTGCTGGACGAGCCCACCGCGGTGCTGACCCCCCAGGAGATCCAGGCGCTGTTCGACACGCTGCAGGCGATGCGCCGGGACGGCAAGGCGGTCATCATCATCACCCACAAGCTGGAGGAGGTCATGGCCATCTCCGACCGGGTGACGGTGCTGCGCCGCGGCGTCAACGTGGGCACGGTCACGACCGCGGAATCCGACCGCTTCAGCCTGACCGAGCGGATGGTGGGGCGGCCCATCGACCTGGACGTCCACCGCGCCCCCGCGCCCATCGGCCCGGTGCTGCTCAAGGTGCAGCAGCTCAGCGCGAAGGACTCCGGCGGGCGGCACCTGGTCAAGGACGTCAGCTTCGAGCTGCGCGGCGGCGAGATCCTGGGCGTCGCGGGCGTGGCGGGGTCCGGGCAGAAGGCGCTGTGCGAGATCATCGCGGGGCTGGAAAAGCCTTCCTCCGGCGCGGTGTTCATGGACGAGACCCGCATCGACGGCCTGAGCCCCAGGGAGATCATCCGCCGCGGCGTCAGCATGGCGTTCATCCCGGAGGACCGGCTGGGCATGGGCCTGGTCGGCGGCATGAACATCCCGGACAACCTGCTGCTCAAGACCTACCGCGACCAGAAGGGCCTGCTGCTTTCCCGCCGCGGCGCGCGCGAGGAGGCTGCCCGGATGGTGGAGAGGCTTCGCATCGCGACCCCGGGACTGAACGTCAAGCTGTCGAAGCTGTCCGGCGGCAACGTGCAGAAGGTGCTCCTGGGGCGAGAGATCAACCTCAACCCCCGCGTGCTGATCACCGCCTACCCGGTGCGGGGGCTGGACATCGGCGCGTCGATGACGATATACGACATGCTCAACGAGCAGAAGAGGAAGGGCGTGGGCATCCTGTTCGTAGGCGAAGACCTGGACGTGCTGCTGGGCCTGTGCGACCGCATCATGGTGCTTTGCGCGGGGCGGGTCACGGCCATCGTCGAGAGCCGGTTCGCGACCAAGGCGCTGCTGGGCATGAAGATGACGGGGCTGACCTCCTCCAAGGAGGATGAGTATGTTTAAGCGCCCGCTGGGCCTGCACGTCGTCCAGCGCGGGGAGCTCAGCGCGCCGGCCGCCTGGGGGTTCCGCCTGCTGGCGGTCCTCGCGGCGCTGGCAGCCGGAGGGCTGTTCCTGCTGTCCCTGGGCTACAATCCCTTCTCCGTATACGCCAGCATGATCGGCGGATCGCTGGGCACCGCAGGCATGCAGCGCGAGACCATCAAGCTCGCCATCCCGCTGGCGCTCACGTCCCTGGGCGTGCTGCTTGCGTTCAAGATGCGCTTCTGGAACATCGGGGCGGAGGGGCAGTTCGCGATGGGCGCCATCGCCGCCAGCTACTTCGCCTATTTCCAGGCGCACCTGCCCTCCCCCCTGCTGCTGGTCCTCATGGCGCTGGCCGCAGTCCTGGCCGCCGGGCTGTGGGGCCTCGTCCCCGCGTGGTTCAAGACGCGCTTCGGCACCAACGAGACGCTGTTCACGCTGATGCTCAACTACATCGTGTTCTACCTCATCACGTTCCTCAGGGAAGGCCCGTGGCGCGAGGGCAGCGGCGGCTTCGCCGCGACGCCGCGCTTCCCCAGGCAGGCGCGCCTGCCGGAGGTGCCCCTGCCCTTCGTCGGGAACATCCACATCGGGTGGATCGTCCTCATCGTGATGGCGGTCCTCGTGTTCGTCTACCTGAAATGGACCAAGCACGGGTACGAGATCACCGTCGTGGGCGAGAACGAGCGCACGGCCCGATACGCAGGCATGCCCGTGAAGAAGATCGTGCTGCGCACGATGTTCCTCTCCGCCGCGGTGTGCGGCCTGGCCGGCATGCTGCAGGTGGCGGGGCCGGACCGGCAGCTGACCGACGCGGTCGCCGGCGGCCGCGGCTTCCAGGCGGTGTCGGTCGTGTGGCTGGCGCGCCTGTCGCCCTTCGGCTCCGTATTCGTGTCGTTCCTGTTCGCCATCATGCAGAAGGGCAGCTCGATGATGCAGACCGAGTACCGCATCCCCGCCTCCATGTCGGACATCCTGCAGGGCATCGTCCTCTTCTGCGTCCTGGGCGCGGAGTTCTTCCTGCGCTTCAGCCTGCGCCGGCAGAAGGAGGCGCTCACGTGAACCCGCAGATGGACCAGGTGACCGCCTTCCTCTACGCCGCCATCCTGGCCAGCGTCCCCCTGCTGTACGGCACGCTGGGCGAGATCCTGACCCAGAAAGCCGGCAACATCAACCTGGGCGTCGAGGGCATGATGTACCTGGGCGCCATCGCCGGGGTCATCGCTGGCTACCGGACGGACAGCGCCCTAATCACCCTGCTGTCGGGTTTCCTGGCGGGCGCGCTGGGCGCGCTGCTGTACGCGGTGCTCACGGTCACCCTCAAGGCCAACCAGAACGTTACGGGGCTGACGCTGACCATCTTCGGGACCGGCATCGCCAACTTCCTGGGCGAGCAGCTCAAGTCCGGCGCGCCCGCGGGCACGGTGTACATGTCCGCGCGCCTGCGCGCCGCGATGTCCCCGATGGACCTGGGCCCGCTGTCGGACATCCCGGTACTGGGGCCCCTGCTCTTCAGCCACAGCATCATGACGTACCTCGCGCTCCTGGCGGGCGTCGCGATGTCGCTCTACTTCAACCGGACCAGGACCGGGCTTAACCTGCGCGCGGTGGGCGAGAACCCCGCGGCCGCCGACGCGGCCGGCGTACCCGTGAGCGCCTACAAGTACGCGCACATCCTCGTGGGCGGGGGTTTATGTGGACTGGGCGGCGTGTACATCAGCATGGTCACCTGCCTTGGCATCTGGCAGCCCAACATCGTCGCTGGACAGGGGTGGATCGCGCTGGCGCTGGTCATCTTCGCGAGCTGGAGGCCGCTGAGGGCTATCCTGGGCGCGCTCGTCTTCGGGGCGCTGTCGGTGCTTCGGCTCTACATCCCGCGCTCCGTCGTGGACATCCCCCAGGCCATCTTCAGCATGCTGCCCTTCGCGGTCACCTGCGCGGTGCTCGTCGTCTCCAGCATCCGCATGAAGCCCGAGAACCGCCAGCCCGCCGGCTGCGGCGTCAACTATTTCCGGGAGGAACGCTGATGCGCGACGTCCCGGATGCGCTCCGGCGCCTCATCGACGACAGCCTGGAAACACAACCCCGGGTGACCGTCGCCGTCGACGGCCCCTGCGGGGGCGGGAAGTCCACCCTCGGCGAGGCGCTGCGGCGGGCCTATGCAAATGCCGGAAGCGAGCTCTTTCACATGGACGACTTCTTCCTCCCGCCGGACATGCGCACCCCGGAGCGGCTGTCCGCCCCCGGCGGCAACGTGCACCGCGAGCGTTTCCTGGAGGAGGTGCTCATCCCCCTCTCCAGTTGCGAGCCGTTCACCTACCGGAAATACGACTGCCAGTCCGGGCAATACATCCCGGCGGACGCGCGGCCCGGCCGGGTCTGCGTCATCGAGGGCGCGTACAGCCTGCACCCCGCACTAAGGAATCACTACGATATCAAGGTCTTCCTGGACATCGGCGCGCAGGCGCAGCTGGACCGGCTGCGCGGCAGGGTCGGGCCGCAGAAGCTGGAGCGGTTCATCCGCGAGTGGATACCGCTGGAGAACCGGTATTTCGACGCGCTGGGCGTCCGCGAAGCGGCGGACATCGTCCTTTTCGCGGAGGAAACGCAATAGAACCATTCACATAAATGGCCCGGGATGCCTGCGCTGCATTCCGGGCCATTTTCTGTATGCAGCCTTGCGGTCAGGTCCGCGCCGGGGCACCCGCGGCTTTCTCCGCCGCGCCGGCGTACATCCGCATCCGCTCCCGCGCCTTGGTGCGCCAGGAGCCGAAGCGGTAGGCGAGGACG
>DATHTQ010000086.1:0-2825 GCA_035463055.1 Candidatus Limnocylindria bacterium | reverse complement strand
ACGCGGCGCGCAGTTGCGCGCGCGAAAAAGCCCGCGGCTTCCCGGCTCTGCGCGGGACCCGCGGGCTTTTCATTTGAGGATAGGCGCGCGCCGCGCTTGGCGGCGGCGTTCCCCCATGCTTCAGGCGGCGGGCCGGGCCTTTTCGCTGCCGCCGCGCGTGGCATCAGAACACGCCGAACACCTGGAAAATCGCGTTCCTCCAGAAAAGGTGGACGAAGAACAGCACCACGCTGACCAGCGCCATGACCTTGTGGCCCTTGAACGCGTGCTTGTCCTTCTTGTAATAGAACACCACGCCCAGGGCGGCGGTGAGGAAGAGCGCCGCGTACAGCAGCGTGCCCGTGTGGAGGCGGAAAGGGTTCCCCAGCGCGACGTACCCGTGGTATAGGGCGAGTGCGGCCAGCGCGATGCCGGCGGCCTTGTGCACCGGGCGCAGGAACTTTAGGAAGTTGAGGAACCGCTTGTCCTTCGTCTTGATGACGTGTTTGTTGAGCATCCTCAGCCACCAGGGGGCGGTGGCGATGACGACAAGCGCAACGCTGAGCCACCCCAAAAGAACCGAAAGCCGCATGTTTACCTCCAGCATTCGTGTTTTTTACCGATTGCCGGGATTATAGCACGGAACCGCGGCGCGTTGCCACCCGGCGCGGCCGGGCTGCCCGGGCAAAGCGAACGGCGGGAAGGCTTTTGCCTCCCCGCCGCGGTAAAGTGAACGCGGTCCCTTACTCGACGATGACGCCGACCTCGGGCACGCGCTCCAGGTTGCCCACGCCGTGCGGCGAGACTTCCTTGATTTCGCGGGTCAGGTCACGCCCGGCCTCGAAGCCGTTGTGCATGCCGTTGCGCCAGGCGCGGCTGTTCGTCATGTCGTAGATGATGCCGTCCACCGCGACGTAGGCGGGCCTGCCGTCCTTGCCGTCGAACTCACGAAGCTGCTCCAGCGTCAGCTTGAGGACCAGGCGCCCCACCCGGGGCATGCGCGCCAGCAGGTCTTCCTTGTGGGGGGAGCCGGCGTACACCTCGGTCAGGTCCTGGCCGGCCATGGCGCCCTTGTGCTCGCCGCCGCTCCAGGTCTCGTAGCCGGACACGTCGTAGACGATGCCGTCCACCGCGGCGTACGCGGGGCGGCCGTCCTTGCCGTCATACCGGGCGAGTTCCTCCAGCGAAAGCTCCAGCAGCAGGCGGCCCACCACGGGGCGCTTGGTCAGCGGGTTCTCGCCGTGCCCGGCCTCCTTGATGGCCTCGGTGATGTCGATGCCCGCGGGCAGCCCGCCGTGCTCGCCGGTCGCCTTGTAGGGCGGCGCCTCGCTCACGTCGTAGACGATGCCCTCGATCGCGACGTACGCGGGGCGGCCTTCCTTGCCGTCGAACTCCGCCAGTTCCCGGAGGGTGAAGAACCGCTCCCCGGGGCCCTCGACGCCAATCGCCACCGGCGCCTGCGTCGCGGTCTCGGCGAGCGCGCCCACGGACAGCGCCATCACGGCCGCCAGCGCCAGGGCCAGAATGTTCCGTATCCTGAACATAAAAGAAAAACTCCTTTCACACGTTTGTGCAATGGGAAAATACCCTGTCGTCCCCCCGTCAAACATCCGCCCCCGGGGGTAGGGACAAACCGCCCGTTTTGCGCTATAATGTCCCCGGCCCGATGGGGGCCGGAAGGAGTACGGATGCTGCGGCAGGTCATCAAGATCGATTCGGGACTTTGCAACGGATGCGGGCTTTGCGCCCAGGCGTGCCACGAAGGCGCGATAGAGATGCGGGACGGCAAGGCCGTCCTCACCAGGGACGACTACTGCGACGGGCTGGGCAACTGCCTGCCCGCGTGCCCCACGGGGGCCATCACCTTTGAGACCAGGGAGGCCGCCCCCTTTGACGCCGAGGCTGTGAAGGCCCGGATGGAAGCGGCGCGGGCGCACGACGCACAGGGGCAGGAAGCCCCGCCTCAGGACGGGTTCCGCGCCATGCCCAGCCACCTGGGCAGCTGGCCGGTGCAGATCCGCCTGGTCAACCCGCAGGCCGCGTTCCTCCGGGGCGCCAGCCTGCTCATCGCGGCGGACTGCGCCGCCTACGCCCACGGCGACTTCCACCGCAGGTTCATGCAGGGCCGCGTGGCCCTCATCGGCTGCCCGAAGCTGGACGACGTGGATTATTCGGACAAGCTGGCCGCCATCCTGCGCGACAACGACATCCGCGACGTCACCCTGGTGCGCATGGAGGTGCCCTGCTGCGGCGGGCTGGAATACGCGCTCAAGCAGGCCATCCGGAAGAGCGGGAGGGATGTCCCCCTGGCCGCCGTCACCCTGTCCGTGAGGGGAGAAATCCTGTCACAATAAAACCCCATTATGAGGAGGACACACCATGAACGCCATCGTTGACAAGAGCGGATGCATCAGCTGCGGGCTGTGCGTCGACACCTGCCCCGAAGTGTTCCGCCTGGACGCGGAAGGCCTCGCCGAGGGCTACGCCCCCGTGACGCCGGAAGTCCAGGACAAGGCCGAGGAAGCGCGGGACAGCTGCCCCGTCGCCGTCATCTCCCTGGAGGACTGAAGGCAACCCCGCACGCCTGACCGGGTCCGCCGCTGTTCACCCCGTGTGAACGCCGGGCCCGTCCGGCAACCCCGTGTCCGGGGCGTCTGCTTCGGGCGCGGTTTTTATGCGCACACGGACGAGATTATGCGGGGGATACACCCCCGCGCCCCCGCCCGGGGAGTTCCTCCCCGGACCCCGGATATATTATGCCGCGCACCGGGATGAAGGCGTGAGCCGATATACCCAGCGGAAACATCAAGCGCAGTCCCCCATCCATCCGCCAGACAGAGAGGTTC
>DATHTQ010000085.1:0-5246 GCA_035463055.1 Candidatus Limnocylindria bacterium | reverse complement strand
GGCTGTCCGACCACGCGCTGGACACGATGCCCTTCGCGGGGCCGGACATGGGCAAGGCCGACCAGGCCTTCGCCCGGGCCATGGGGGGCGGCGCCCCGGACGCGGAAGCGCTGGAGCACTACCAGACCGCGGTGCTGGTCGGCCTCGGCGGCATCTATGACCGGCTTGGGTGGACCCAGCAGTACCACATCGGCGCGATGCGCAACGCGAACACGAGCATGTTCGGGCGGTTCGGGCCGGATACCGGCTTCGACGCCCTCAGCGACGCCCCGGTGGGGGAAAAGCTAGCGAAATTGCTGGACGCGCAGGAGAGGGAGGGGACCCTTCCCAAGACCATCCTGTACACGCTCAACCCCGGCGCCAACTACGCGCTGGCGGTCATCGCCGGGTCCTTCCAGGGCGGGACCCCCGGCAAGGTCCAGTTCGGCAGCGCGTGGTGGTTCGTGGACCAGCTCGACGGGATGCGGGAGCAGGTCACGACGCTCGCCTCCGTCGGGGCGCTGGGGACCTTCGTTGGGATGCTGACGGACTCAAGGTCGTTCACCAGCTACCCGCGCCATGAGTATTTCCGAAGGCTGCTGTGCGACATCGTCGGCGGATGGGTGGAGCGCGGCGAGTACCCGGCCGGGGAACCGGCGCTCGAAACGATCGTCCGCGGCATCTGTTATGAGAACGCGCTCGGCTATTTCGCGTTTCCCGAGAAGCGCGGGAAGTAAGCCGCGCCTCGCGCGGACTGCCAGGGGGTGGCATGGAACTCAGCGGAATCAATGGTCCGGAGGACATCAAGGGACTGGACGCGCAGGGGCTGGACGACCTCGCCCGGCAGCTGCGCGAAAGGATCGTTGAGGTCGTCAGCGAGAACGGCGGCCACCTGTCCAGCAACCTCGGCGCGGTGGAACTGACCATCGCGCTGCACCGGGCGTTCAGCAGCCCGCAGGACAAGCTGGTCTTCGACGTCGGGCACCAGTGCTACGCCCACAAGATGCTGACCGGGCGCGCTGGCGAGATGGACAGCCTGCGGCGCTTCGGCGGCGTGTCCGGCTTTCCGCGGGTGGGCGAGAGCGCGCACGACGCCTACGGCACGGGCCACGCCTCCACCAGCATCTCCGCGGCGCTGGGCCTCGCCCGCGCCCGGGACCTGCGGGGCGGCAGCGAGCACGTGGTCGCCGTTGTCGGCGACGGCGCGCTGACCGGGGGGCTGTGCTACGAGGCGCTCAACGACGCGGGCAGCAGCAGGACGCGCCTCATCGTCGTGCTCAACGACAACCAGATGAGCATCGCGCCCAACGTCGGCGCGGTCAGCAAGTACCTCACCTATATGCGCACGGCCAAGGCGTGGGACAGCGCCAAGCGGGGGCTCACGGCAGTTCTGCCAAGGATCCCGCTGGTGGGCGGGCCGCTGCTGCGGCTCACCCGCCGGGTCAAGGACTCGGTCCGCAACTTCCTCATCCGCGACCGCTTCTTCGACGCCTTCGGCTTCCGGTACCTGGGGCCGATGGACGGGCACAACATCGCGTACATGGAAAAGATCTTCAACCGCGCGAAAAGGCTCGGCGAGCCGGTGCTCATCCACGTGGTCACCCAGAAGGGACGGGGCTACGGCTACGCGGAGCGCGAGCCCGGGGGGACCCACGGGGTCAACCCGTTCAACCCCGTCACCGCGGAGCCGCTGCACAAGGGCGGCGAGGCGTCCTTCGGGGCGGAAGCCGGGAAGGTGCTTTGCGAACTGGCGCAGGCGGACAGGCGCGTCGTCGCGGTCACGGCCGCGATGGCGGAGGCGACGGGCCTGGGCCCGTTCCAGGAAAGGTTCCCTGACCGGCTGTTCGACGTGGGCATCGCGGAGAGCCACGCGGTCACCCTGGCGGCCGGCATGGCCAGGGGTGGGATGTGGCCGGTGGTCGCGCTGTACGATACGTTCCTCCAGCGCGCCTATGACCAAGCCGTCGTGGACGTGTGCCTGCAGGGCCTGCCGGTGACGTTCCTGGTGGACAGGGCCGCGATGGGCGCGGACGGCCCCACGCACCACGGGGTGTTCGGCGCAACGCTGCTGCGCCACATCCCGGGCGCGACCCTGCTGCACCCGCGCAGCATCCAGGAAATGGGGCATATGCTGCGCTTCGCGCTGGGCCATGACGGGCCGGTGTTCATCCGCTACGCCCGCTACGAGGACGCCCGCTCGGCGCGCCTGCCCTGCGCGGCGTTCACGCCGGGCCGCTGGGAAACGCTGGCCCCCGGGGGGGACCTGTGCCTCGTCGCGACGGGGACGATGGCCGCCGTCGCGCTGGAGGTCAGGGACATCCTGAAGAACAGCGGCATCTCGGCGGGGGTCGTCAACGCCTCCACCGTGAAGCCGCTGGACGACGCGTTCCTGATGGGGCAAAGCGCGTCGGGCGTCCCGTATTTCGTGCTGGAGGAGCAGGTCCTGGCGGGCGGCCTTGGCAGCGCCGTCCTGGAGCGCTGCGTGCAGAACGGCTGGCGGACGCCGGACCGCATCTTCGCGGTCCCCGACGCCTTCATCCCGCACGGCAGCCACGCCGAGCTGCTGCGCTGGTGCGGTTTGGACGCGGACAGCGTCGCGGGGGCTATCCTCGCGATGCGAAAGGCTTCCCTTGAAACAGCGGGCTGACCTGGCGCTGTTCGGCCGCGGGCTGGCCAAAAGCCGCGAGGCGGCGCAGGCGCTGATCCTCGAGGGCCGTGTCTATATTGATGAAAAGCGCGTGGACAAGGCCTCCGACCCCGTGGAGGAGGGCGCGAACCTGCTCGTCCGCGGGGACATGGAAGCCTGGGCGTCCCGAGGCGCGCACAAGATCGAGAAGGCGCTGGACGCATTCGGCATCGACGTGCGCGGCGTCGTCGCCATGGACATCGGCGCCGCCAGCGGGGGGTTCACCGACGTATTGCTGCGCCGGGGCGCATCGCACGTGTACGCGATCGACGTGGGGTACGGCCAGTTGGAATGGCGCCTGCGGCAGGACCCGCGTGTCACCGTCATGGAGAGGACCAACGCGCGGACGCTGACGCCGGCCATGTTCCCGCTCCAGCCGACGTTTACGGTCATGGACGTGTCCTTCATCTCCGTCCGCCTGGTCATCCCCGCCGCCGCCGCGGTCATGGGGGACGCCGCGCGCTTTGCGGTGCTCATCAAGCCCCAGTTCGAGGCGGGACGCGGGGAGGTGGGCAAGAACGGCGTGGTGCGCGAGGAGGGCACGCATATCCGTGTGCTCGCGGAAATCCGCGACTTCATGCCAGGCATCGGCCTGCACCTGAGGGCGCTGGAATACTCGCCCATCAAGGGCCCCAAGGGCAACATCGAGTTCCTCGCCGACATCCGGCGCGGGGAAGGCGCCGCCGTCCCGGACGGCGACATCACGGCCCTTGTGCGCAGGGCGCGCGCGGACCTGGGCTGATACGATCGAAAGACGGCGGCGCCGGGGAACTCCCCGGCGCCGTTCATTGTTTCGCCCTGGAAAACATTCCGTCAGTCCGCCCTGTAGACCGCCAGCGTCAGCGCGCCGTCCTGCACGGTGCCGTCGATGCGCACGGGGAAGGGGTACTGGTTGCGGATGATGAAGTTCTGCTGGTCGCTGCCCACCGCGGCGTCCGCGCCGGGGGGGAGGTAGGCAGCGCCGTCGATGCCGTGCGCGCGCCTGCGGACGACGGAGATGCCGGGCAGCTGCAGCACGACGTTGTACAGCGTGCTGGAAACCTGGCAGGTCCCCCCGCCGTAGCCCTGCACGATCTCGCCCAGCACGATGACGTTGGCGCGCAGGTAGCCGTTGCGTTTCGACCACGGGCCCACGTCGGCGTTGAAGTCCAGCGTGTCGCCGGGCATCAGGGTGAGCGGCGCCATCCGCTCGCAGGCGACCTTTAAGTTGACGATGCGGTTGCGGTTGCTCTCGTCGCTCGTCAGTTTGTAGAAGGACGTGTAGGCCGCGATGGGCGCGTCGCTGTCCGGGTACTGCGCGTGGTTGACGGGAAGGATCTCCTTGAGGTCCAGCGTGGAGATATAGGCCCACTGGCGGTGGTACACCAGGCGCGCCCAGCCGTCCGTGACGTCGGCGACGGCGACGCGCGCGCCTTCGTGCAGCGTCACGAGGGTCTTCGCGTCCTCCCTCGGCGCGTCCAGCACGGGCGCCGTGCCGCTGGCCCACGCGACGAACCCGCACTGCACCGCCGGGTATTCCGGGGTGTCCGCCGGGTCCAGGGGGACGACGCTCGTGTCGTCCACGCGCGCACGCCGGATGAACCCCTGCTGCGCCTTGTACGCGACCAGGAGCCAGTCCGGCTCCACGCCGAGGATCTCCACGGGCGCGCCGGCTTTCAGGATGCCCAGCCGGGCGGACTCCGTGGACATTTCCTCGTACACGGCAGCGCCGTCCCGCAATTTTGCGGCGTACTTCGCGGGGTTCGGCGGGATGACGGATTCACCGGCCGCGCCGAAGGCCAGGAGCAGGCACAGCAGGAGGGCCGGGACGGATGCCTTTCTCATGACTCGCGGTAGAACGCGACGAAGAGGGAGCCGTCCTGCACGTGCGCGTGGATGGTCACGGGGAACGGGTAGTCGTTGCGGAACACGAAGTTTAGCGCTCCGGAAGACGCGTCCACGCCGTGGGGCAGGTACTTCGCGCCGTTGGCGCCATGCGGGGCGCGCTTGAGCACCGTCAGGCCGTCCAGCTGCAGCACCGCGTTGTACAGCGTGCTGGAGACCTGGCACGAGCCGCCGCCGTACACGTCGAACACCAGCTCGCCGTCCACCAGCGCGCCGGCGGGCTTATAGCCGTTGCGCGCCTGGAAGGGGCCGACCTGGCCGTTGAAGTCCAGCGCCTCGCCCGGGGCCAGCGTGCGGGACATGCGCCGCCCGCCCACGACCAGGTTGTTGATGCGGTTGATGTTGTTCTCGTTGTCCGAGATGTCGTAGAACGAGTTGTAGACCGCGATGGGGACGTCCGCCGTGCCGGCCTCCGCGGTCGGCGCGACCATTTCCAGTACGCCCAGCGTCCGCGTGTCCACGTACCCGTACTGTCGCTTGAAGATGGTGCGCGCCCATCCGTCCGACACGTCGAGGAACCCGACCTGCGCCCCCTCCGTGAGGGTGATGAGGGTCTCGCTGCCGGCCGATGGCGCCGCCTTGACCTCGATGGTCCGCTCCGCCGTGGCGAAGTAGTGGTTGAACGCGGTGCCGAAGCGCGGGACCGTCTGCGGGTCCGCGGACACTGGGTCCATGATGCGATGGCGCAGCACCCAGC
>DATHTQ010000084.1:0-4383 GCA_035463055.1 Candidatus Limnocylindria bacterium | reverse complement strand
GTACTCTCAAAGCCCGGCGCGCCGTAGTCCATCGCGTGGTTGTTGCCCAGGAACGCGGCCTCGATGCTGCCTTCCAGCAGGACGTTCACGTAGTCCGTCGGCCCGCGGAAGTTGATGGGCTTGTCCGCGCGGCCGCGGGTGCCGTCATAGAGGACGCCCTCGAGGTTGGTGACGGTCAGGTCGTCCTGCGCGAAGTATTCGCGGAAGTTGGCGTAGGGGTAGCCGTAGCCGTGCTTGCGGACGTAGCCGTGGAAGGAGTAGTCCTTCCCCTCCAGCCGGTCCTCGCCGCCGATGGTGGAGTCCCCGGTGAAGGTGAGGCGGATCACCGTGCCCTCCTCCCCCGCCGCCGGGAAGGACAGGCAAAGAACAAGCGCCGCGAGGGCCGCGGCCGGGAGAAACCGGCGAAAACACTGAAAACGCATGGCGGCATCCTATAAAAAATAATCCGCCCTGTCAAGGAACGGGCGCTTGACACGCGGGATTCCGGTGGGTATGATGCATCCAAACCGTTGAGGGAGAAGAGTAGGCGGGAAGGCTGTCACCCAAGAGAGCCGCTGCAGGTGGGAACGCGGCGTGAAAGCATCCGTCGAATGGGCTTCCGAGGGCCGCCCGAAAGCCAGGCGAGTAGGGTTGGACGGGATACGCACCCGTTAGCAAGGCGTCACGCGTGTCGGCGCGTGGAGCGAGTGGGCCTTTGGCCAATTTGAGTGGTACCGCGGATCAAACCGCCTCATGCAGCAATGCGTGGGGCGTTTTTGTTCAGGGCCGTTCCGACACCCCCGCGCACAGGCTGCCCGGCAATGTTGAAAGGAGAAACCCCATGAAAAAGACCGTCGCCCTGCTGGTGCTCCTGACCCTGGCCCTCTTCGCGACCGTCCCCGCGGGCGCGGGAACCGCGCCGCTGCGCATCGGCATCGCCCAGTTCGCGGACCATCCCTCCCTGGACAACTGCCGCGAGGGCTTCCTCCTGGGCCTGGCCGAGGCCGGCTTCGTGGACGGGCAGAACATCGAGGTGAACGTCCAGAACGCCCAGGCGGACATGGGCCTCGCCGCCATCATCGCGTCCACGTTCGTGGACAACGGGTACGACCTCATCTGCGCCATCGCGACCCCGATGGCCATCACCGCCGTCAACACCTCCGACGGGAAGGTCCCGGTCATCTTCTCCGCCGTGTCCGCGCCCATCGAGGCGGGCCTCGCGGGCGAGGACGGCCTGTCCGAGCTCAACACGACCGGCACCTCCGACCAGATCCCGGTCAGGGACCAGCTCGCGCTCATCCGCGCGCTGCAGCCGGAAGCCAAAACCATCGGCCTGCTCTACACCGTGGGTGAGATCAACAGCCAGGTGCAGGCCGCGCAGTACCGTGAAGCCGCGCCGGAGTTCGGGTTTGAGGTCGTCGAGGCCACCGTGACCGCGGGGGCCGACGTGGCGCTGGCCGTCCCCGGCCTCGTGCAGCGGGTGGATTCCCTGAGCATGCTGACGGACAACACCGTCGTGCAGTACCTGGACGTCGTGCTCGACGCCGCGGACGCCGCGGGCGTCCCCGTGTACGGCAGCGAGATCGAGCAGGTCAAGCGCGGCGGCGTGGCGACGGTCGGCATCGACTACCTGGAGCTGGGCCGCCAGACCGGACTGATGGCCGCGCGCGTGCTCAAGGGCGAGAGCGCGGGCAGCATCCCCTTCGAGATCCTGACCGACTTCGCCCACTACTACAACGCCGAGGCGCTGGAGCGCCTGGGCCTCACCATCCCCGAGGCCCTGATGGATTCCATGACCGAGGTCGGGGCCGAGTAACTTCAACCACGCGAAAAGGACGGGTGAACCATGGCTTCCGCTCTCCAAAGCTTCTACAACGCCTTGCCCTCCACCCTGGAACAGGGGCTCATCTACGCGCTGATGGCGCTGGGGGTCATGGTCACCTACCTCATCCTCGACTTCCCGGACCTGACGGTGGACGGCTCCTTCCCCCTGGGGGGAGCCGTCTCCTCGTCCCTCCTGCTGCAGGGGGTGTCCCCGCTGCTGTCCCTGCTGGCCGCGCTCGCGTGCGGGGCGGCCGCGGGGATGGTGACGGGGCTCATCCACGTCAAGCTCAAGATCCGCGCGCTGTTCTCCGGCATCATCATGATGACCGCGCTGTACTCCATCAACCTGCGCGTCACCGGCGGCAGCAGCCTGATCTCCATCCCCCGCGACCGGGTGACGCTGTTCCGCAACAACGCGCTCGTCCGCGCCCTCCCGGACGGGATGGGCACCATCATCATCGCGCTGCTGCTCGCCCTGCTGTTCAAGGTCCTGCTCGACCTGTTCCTCAAGACCCGATTCGGCCTGCTGCTGCGCGCGGCCGGCGACAACGAGCGCGTCGTGACCTCGCTGGCGCGGGACAAGGGCAACGTCAAGATCGCGGGGCTCATGCTGGCCAACGCGCTGGTCGCCTTCGCGGGCGGGGTCCTGTGCCAGCAGCAGCGCCTGTTCGAGATTTCCATGGGCACCGGGGCCATCGTGCTCTCGCTGGCCAGCGTCATCATCGGCGTGAACCTGCTGCGCCGCGCGGAGCGTGTGCGCGCGACGACCAAGGTCATCGTGGGCGCCATCCTGTACAAGGCCTCCTACAGCTTCGCGATCGCCTGCGGCCTGCGGCCGGGAGACATGAAGCTCGTGACCGCGGCGCTGTTCCTGGGCATCCTTTCCGCGGGGCTGCTGCGGCGTAAGGGGGCGGTGGCCGATGCTTGAGCTTCACGACGTCAGCAAGGTCTACAACGCGGGCACCGTCCGCGAGATGAGCCTGTTCGACGGGTTCTCGCTCCAGGTGCCGACGGGGCAGTTCGTGTCCATCGTCGGCTCCAACGGCTCGGGCAAGACCAGCCTGCTCAACCTCATCTGCGGCTCCATCCCCCCGGACGCGGGCAGCATCCTGCTGGACGGCAAGGACATCACGAAGATGCCCGAGCACCGGCGCCTCAGGCACATCGGCCGCATCCACCAGAACCCCGCGATGGGCACCTGCGCCTCGATGACGATCCTGGAGAACCTCTCGCTGGCGGACCACAAGTTCTCGCGCATGAACCTCATGCCCGGCACGGACAGGCGGCGCATCCCGAAGTACCGCGAGATGCTCAGCGGCCTGGGCCTGGGGCTGGAGAACATGCTTTCCGCCCGCGCGGGCAGTTTATCCGGCGGGCAGCGCCAGGCGCTCGCGATGGTCATGAGCCTGATGACCCCCATCGACTTCCTCATCCTCGACGAGCACACCGCCGCGCTGGACCCCAAGACCAGCGACACCATCATGGAGCTCACCGGCCGCTTCGTCCGGGAGAACAACCTGACCGCGCTGATGGTGACCCACAACCTCCGCTACGCCATCCAGTACGGCGACCGCCTGCTGATGCTGCACCAGGGGAACGTTGTTCTGGATAAGGAAGGCGGGGAGAAGCAGACGACCCGGCTGGAGGACGTGCTGGGCCTGTTCACCCAGATCAGCATCGAGCTGGGGAACTGACGGGCGCATGCCGCGTTGCCCCGCCGGGGCGGCGCGTGGTCTCATCCCCGTGGCCCGCGAGCGGGCCGGGAGGATGCATCCTTGATCAGGGTCAGCAATATCAGCGTGGCACCCGGCGCCCCGCGGGAGGCGGCGCTGCTGGGCGCGCTGAGGGTGCTACGCCTGCGGCGCGAGCAGGTGCTGGAATGGAATATCAGCCGCAGGAGCGTGGACGCGCGGGACAAGGCCCGCGTGTCCTTTGTCTATTCCGTGGACCTGCGGACCGCCGCCGACGAGGAGGCCCTGCTGGAGGCGTTCGCGGGCAGGGGCGTCAGCAGGGTATCCGAGAGGGCGCCGCTCATCATCCCCAAACCGGCCAGGAAGTTCAGGGTTGTCGTCGTTGGTCTGGGGCCCTGCGGGCTGTTCGCCGCGCTGTACCTGGCGCGCGCGGGCCTCATGCCGCTGGTGCTGGAGCGGGGGCTCCCGGTGACGCGGCGTGCGCGCAGCTTGGTGTCCCTGAGCCATGGGGGCGTGCTGGACCCGGAGAGCAACCTCCAGTTCGGCGAAGGCGGGGCGGGCACGTTCTCCGACGGCAAGCTGACCACCGGCATCAAGGACCCCCTTGTCCGGGACGTGCTGGACATCCTGCACGCGCACGGCGCGCAGGAGGACATCCTCACCCAGCAGCGGCCGCACATCGGGACGGACCGGCTGCCCAAGGTGGTCTCCTCCATCCGGGCGGAGATCGAGTCGCTGGGAGGGCGGGTTCGCTTCGGGGCAAGGCTGTCCGGGCTTATGTTCGAATCGGGTGCGCTTAGGGGCGTGCGCTGGATTGAGGCTGGCGGTGAGGAAGAATACTTATGCGACGCCGTCATCCTTGCCGTCGGCCATTCGGCGAGGGACACGC
>DATHTQ010000083.1:0-4482 GCA_035463055.1 Candidatus Limnocylindria bacterium | reverse complement strand
ACGATGCCTTCCAGGAAAGCGTACATCAGGACTACCTCACTTCATGGCGTGCAGGCCGGCGAACCGGCCCGTGTTGCAGTGCGCGAGCGCCGCGGCCACCGCGTCGGCGGCGTCGTCCGGGCGCGGGAAATCCGCCATGTTCAGCAGCAGCTTGACCATCTTCTGGACCTGCTGCTTGTCGGCGCTGCCGTAGCCGACGACCGCCTGCTTGATCTGCATCGGCGTATATTCGAACAGCCGCGCGCTCGACTTTGCGCACCGCGCGACGGCCACCCCGCGGGCGGCGCCGACGGTCAGCGCGGTGGTCACGTTCTTCGCAAAAAATAACTGCTCGAACGCGATTTCATCCGGCGCGAACATCGCAAGCAGGCTCTCGACGCCCTCGTCGATGCGGACCAGGCGCTGGGGGAGCGGCATGTCCGGCGGCGTCGTGATGACGCCGCAGGCGACGAAGCCGGGCTTGTCGCGGCCGCTTCGGACCACGCCCCAGCCCATCGTGGCCAGGCCAGGGTCTATCCCCATCACCAGCATGAACGCCCTCCCCGAACAAACATTCTACATTCCCGCCCGAACGGTGTCAAACGTTGCGAGGGTTTCCGGGGCGCCCGGAAGCCAGCGGGCGAGCATGTCCTCCACGTGCCGGCGCGCGGCCATCGCGCCCGCCGCGGCCTCGGTTTCCGGCGACGGGGAGTCGCCCATGAGCCCCAGGAACTGGCTGACCTTGAGCCCCAGCGCATCCTGCATGACCCCGTCGCTGCCCCCGGCGGTGACGAGGTAGTAGCACAGCAGCGAGTCCTTCTGGCCGATGCGGTGCGCCCGGTCCTCCGCCTGGCTGTGGACCGCGGGGGACCAGTCCAGTTCCCCGAACACGACGCAGGTCGCGCGCTGCAGGTTGAGGCCGCTGGCGCTGCGCAGCGACACGCAGCACAGGTCCGTCGCGCCATCCATGAACCTGAGTACGGCTTCGTCCTTGGCTGCCTGGGACTCCCTCCCCGTGATGAAGACGGGCCGGAATGCGCCCAGGTGCGCCCGCAATGCGTCCATGACCGCGTGGTGGTGGGCGAACAGCAGGACCTTCTCCCCGCCTTCCAGCAGCGCCCTGGTGAACGCGGCGGCGTACGGGGCCTTCGAAAGGCCCGTCGCCTGCCGCTCGCCCTGGGACAGCCGGGCCTCCGCGAGTGCCCTGGCGGATGCGCCGGGCGCGCCCTGCGCGTACTGCGACAGCTCGCGCACGACCGGCTGCATGAGCCGCTGGAACAGCGCGTCGTCCATGTCGATCGCCTGCACGAGCCGCCGCTTGTCCGGCAGTTCGGGCAGCACGTCCGCCTTCGTACGCCTGAGCATCAGGCCTTCGCGCCGCAGGTGGTCGCCCAGCCATTCCGGGTGCGCGACGACGCTGTTGCCATAGCCGTAGCACCACTCTCGGGTGAACGACTCCCAGTCACCCAGCAGGTGGTAATCCAGGATGTTCACCACGTTCCAGATTTCGCCGCCCTGGTTGTATATGGGCGTGCCCGACAGGCCGTAGACGCGGTCCGCCGCCCCGGACAGCAGGCTGGCGGCGCTGTACTTCTCGGTGCCCCTGCGGCGCAGCTCCTGGATCTCGTCGAACACGACTGCCTTCACCGGGAAGCGCGGCAGCGCCTCCTTCCAGCCGCGCAGCAGCAGGTAGTGGATGATGTACACATCCGCCTCCGGAAGCGGGGAGGGCGTGAGGCCCCGCATGACATGGACGCGCGGCGGCCTGCCGGAGAGCGACAGGAAGCGGAGGATTTCGTTGCGCCAGTTGGTGACCAGGTGCGGGGGCACCACGACCACGGCCGGGAATCCCCCGCCGGAGGCCAGCGCCGCCAGCGTCTGCACGGTCTTCCCCAGGCCCATCTCGTCAGCCAGCAGCGCGCGCCGGGTGTGCACGAGCCAGCCCGCCCCGTACTCCTGGAACGGGCGCAGCGTGCCGAGAAAGCTGCCGTCCGGGTCGTAAAACGCCGGGGGCTCCCTGCGCATCTCTTCCAGCCGCGCGTAGTGCGCGCGGGTCTCGGCGAGGGCGCTGTCCCAGCGTTCGCGGTCCCTGGGCAGCACCGCGAGCGGCCAGCGCTGCATGAGCCAGTTGGCCTCGCCCACCAGCCTGCGGTGGTCGGCGAACCGCGCTTCGCCGCGCCTCCCCCCGTCCGAGCCGGGGAACAGCCGCTTGGCCATCTCGGTGACGGCGGGGTCCCCCTTGATGACCCAGTGCCTGCCCCGCGCGGAATAGGAGAGCGTGCCGTACACGCGGCCTGTTTCGCGCACCGGCAGGAGGTAGGAGGGCAGGGCAGCTTCATTGGGCGGCGGGAGTTCCTGAACAGCGTCTGTATATATAGCATTAATATCCCGCAGCACGGCTGGCGGCCGCATGGGGACATTGCTTTTTCCCGTCTCCACCGCGACGCCGAAAAGCCGCGCCAAGGCGAGCGTGACGCACGGCTTGCCCAGCAGTTCGCCGGGCAAGCCGGGGTCGCGCTGGGTGACGATGACCAGGGCGTCCAGCAGCGGCGACGCCAGGTAGCGCGTGGCCTGGTCCAGCAAGGCCTTCGCGTTGGGCCGCGATTTCTTGATCTCGATGCCGACGGAGCCCGCCAGGAAGTCAATCCGGCAGCGCGGCGCGACGAACGCCTCGTGCCGGAAGGGGATTCCCGCTTCCGTCAAGGCGAGCGCCGCCAGCGTATGAAGGTCTGCCTCCCCGGGCACGGCGGGGGCGCGGATTCCCCGCAGCGCCGAGACGATTTGCTCCACGGCCGGCACCTGGGGACCCCCTTTGCTTTATTACCAAATCATTATAGCTTGTGACGGAATTGTTGACAATCATTCCGGAAAGGTTGCCCGACGGGGGGTTATTTGCTATCATCGGTGCCACTACGCCAGGGAGGAACGCATGGCACGCAGGGTATTGGCGGCCGTCTTCACGATAGTTATTCTCCTCACCTCCGTCGTTTCCCGGGCGGCCGGCGAGCCGCTGCGGCTCCTGCGCGCCCCGTCGCTGCTGCGACCGGGCCGGGCGGAACTGTTCGCGTTTGAGGCGGAGGCGGCCGGGACGGCCACCCTGTCCCTGCTCAGCGAAACCGGGGCACTCATCATGGACGTGCGGGATGGCTTTACCGTCTACGAGGGCGAAAACTTCGCCCCCATCAGCGGCTTCGATGCGGCCATGGAGCCGGTTGCTCCGGGAAACTACCTGCTGTCGCTGCGGATGGGGGAGGAGCGGCTGGAAACGCCGCTCGTCATCGGCCCCGTCAGCCCGCAGGTGACACGCCTCGCGCTGGACAGCCTGCTGGTCACCCCAGGCTCTCCCTTCAAGGTCACGGTGGGCGTCAACATGCCGGGCGTGCTGGCGGCGGTGCTCCACATCGCGGACCGCATCCACGAGATCTACCACCAGAACGTCGGCGCCGGGGAAACGGTCATCACCTGGGACGGGCTGCTGGCAGGGACCGCGCCGCCCCAAGGCAGCCACACCCTGTCGGTGCTGTTCCTGGACGAATCCGGCTTCCCCGCGAACCAGCAGCACATCGCGCTGGAAATCGGCGCGGCGCCGGTGTCCGCCTCTCCGCAGGCGACCCCGCAGCCGGCCGCGCGGCGGGACGAGCCGGCGCGCACCTTCACGGTCCCCACCCGGGAGGAAGTGCCGGACGGCGACCCCGGGAAGGACTACTGGCGCCTTCCGGTCGGCGTATGGGACGAGGCGGCCATCTGGAACGTGCTGCAGCAGCCCGTCACCGTCATCGACGGAAGGGACCAGCGGGACACCTACAAGCTGCGCGCCGCCCGGGACGACAGCTCCTCCCGGGACAACATCCTGGGCGAGATCACGATGCTCTCCCAGGGCGTACACGTCATCGAGAGCTACGGCGACGGCTGGTCGCTGGTGGAAGGCTACAACTCCTCCTACGGCCCGGACAACCGCACCCGCCGGGGATACGGCGACACGGACGCGCTGCTGCGCGGGTACGTGCGCACCAGCCTCCTCAAGACGATCACCCCGCGCGGTGATTACGGCATCCTCATCGACAAGCTCAAGCAGCGCATGTACGTCTTCAAGGAAGGGAAGCTGTTCACCGAGCTGGTAATCTCCACCGGCAAGCCGACCAGGCAGCAGCCGTGGAACGAGACACCCACCGGCGAGTACCTGATGGTCAGCCGGGTGGGGGAATTCACCACGGGCAATCTCGTCTGCCGCATGGCGATGCGAATCAACGGCGGCACGCTCATCCACGAGGTCCCCTACATCCTCAACGAGGAGACCGGCTTCTGGGACTATTCCTCGCAGGAGGCGCAGCTGGGCAAAAAGGCCAGCCACGGGTGCATCCGCGTCCAGCGCAAGCCCAACGCCGACGGCATCAACATGGAGTGGCTGTGGAACAACATCCGCGGCGACACGAAAGTCATCATCTGGGACGACCAGCCGGGCCGCTACACGCGGTACCCGGAAGACGGCCTGAAGCTCTACTA
>DATHTQ010000082.1:0-3877 GCA_035463055.1 Candidatus Limnocylindria bacterium | reverse complement strand
GGCGCAGCACGACCTGGACGACCTGCCAAAAATTGATAAAAAGAAGAACCACACCATCGACCTCGTGGTGGACCGCATCGTCGTCAAGCCCGGCATCCGCGAGCGCCTCAGCGGCTCCACGGAGACCGCGCTGCGCGAGTCCGGCGGGCTCATGGCGGCGCAGGTCATGGAGACCGGCGAGCGTATGCTGTTCTCCCAGAACTACGCCTGCCCGGACTGCGGCATCAGCATCGAGGAACTCACGCCCCGGATGTTCTCCTTCAACTCGCCCTTCGGCGCCTGCCCGGAGTGCCTGGGCCTGGGGGCGACGCGCACCATCCCGCCGGACCTGGTGGTGCCGGACCCGCGCCGGTCGCTCAACGACGGCGCGGTCAGCGCGATGGGGTGGAACAGCAGCGGGGACGAGAACTCCATGGCGCACATGATGTTCCAAGGGCTGAGCGAAAAGTACGGGTTCAGCATGGACACGCCCTTCGGCGACCTGCCCCAGAACGTCCGGGACATCGTGCTGTACGGCGCGAAGAACACCAAGATCCCCGTGCGCTACAACACCATCAGCGGGCACGGCACCTACAACGTGACCTACGAGGGCATCATCCCCACGCTGTACCGCCGCTACCGCGAGACGAGCAGCGACGCCGCCAAGGCCGCCTACGAGGCGTTCATGCGCGAGGAGCCGTGCCCCGCCTGCAGCGGCAAGCGCCTCAAGCCCGAGACCCTGGCCGTGACCGTGGGCGGCACGAACATCGCGGACCTCAGCGCCCTCAGCCTCACCGACGCGCAGCGGTTCCTGGAGAGCCTGAAGCTCACCGGGACCCAGACCGTCATCGCGGACCAGATCATCAAGGAACTCCGCGCACGCCTGAGCTTCCTGCGCGACGTCGGCCTGGACTACCTGAGCCTGTCCCGGGCCGCAGCGACGCTGTCGGGCGGCGAGTCGCAGCGCATCCGCCTTGCGACACAGATCGGCTCCGGGCTGGTCGGCGTGCTGTACATCCTGGACGAACCGTCCATCGGCCTGCACCAGAAGGACAACGCCCGCCTGCTCACGACGCTCAAGCGTCTGCGCGACCTGGGCCACACGCTTATCGTCGTGGAGCACGACGAGGACACGCTCAGGACCGCCGACCACAGCGTGGACATCGGCCCGGGCGCGGGGTCGCACGGCGGCCGGGTGGTGGCGCAGGGAAGCGTCGAGGACGTCAAGAACAGCCCGGAGTCCATCACCGGGGACTACCTGGCGGGCCGCAGGGTCATCCCGGTGCCGGCGAAGCGCCGCCAGCCTTCGGGCTGGCTGACCGTGCGGGACGCGCGCGCCAACAACCTGCGCGGCATCGATGCGTCTTTCCCGCTCGGGGTGTTCTGCTGCGTGTCCGGCGTGTCCGGCAGCGGCAAGAGCAGCCTGGTCAACGAGATCCTCTACAAGGCCCTCGCGCGGGACCTCAACCGCGCGTCCTCCCGGCCCGGCCCGCACGGGGCCATCGAGGGCCTGGGGCAGCTGGACAAGATCATCTCCATCGACCAGTCGCCCATCGGGCGCACACCGCGCAGCAACCCCGCGACGTACACCGGGCTGTTCGACCTCATCCGCAGGGTCTTCGCGCAGACCACCGAGGCCAAGGCGCGGGGCTTCAAGGAGAACCGCTTCTCCTTCAACGTCAAGGGCGGGCGGTGCGAGGCGTGCGCGGGCGACGGCGTGCTCAAGATCGAGATGCACTTCCTGGCGGACCTGTACGTCCCCTGCGAGGTGTGCAAGGGCAAGCGCTACAACCACGACACCCTGCAGATCAGGTACCGCGGGAAGAACATCTCCGACGTGCTCCACATGACCGTCGAGGAGGCGCTCGCCTTCTTCGAGCACCACCGCGGCATCCGCCAGAAGCTGCAGACGCTGCATGACGTCGGGCTGGGCTACATCGAGATCGGCCAGCCCTCGACCACGCTCTCCGGCGGCGAGGCGCAGCGCGTCAAGCTGTCCAGCGAGCTCAGCCGCAAGGCCACCGGCCGCACGCTGGTGCTGCTGGACGAGCCGACCACGGGCCTGCACATCGACGACGTGTCCCGCCTCATCCGGGTGCTCCAGCTGCTGACTGACGCGGGGAACAGCGTGCTCGTCATCGAGCACAACCTCGACGTGCTCAAGACCGCCGACTACGTCATCGACCTGGGCCCCGACGGCGGGGACCGCGGCGGCCAGGTGGTGGCGAAGGGCACGCCGGAGGAAGTCGCGCGCACGGAGGGCAGCTACACCGGCGAGTACCTGCGCCGTGCGGGGATCGGGTAAGCGCGGCGTATGGCAAACTGGCCTTCGGGACACTCCGAGGGCCTTTTTGTTTTGCTCGCCGCCGCAGGCAGGCCGAATCCTTGAACCGCGCCCCCCGATTCGCTATACTGTCCCAAAAGCCAGAGGGAGGCCCGAGGATGCAGAGAGCCCACGGCAGCCCGCACCGGCGCGCCCTGCGCGCTGCGCGCGGCAGCTTCGTCAAGGTCCTGGACCTGGTCGTGTTCCAGGCGCTCATCCGCCTTCTGGCCCTCTCCCCCGTCCTGTACGCCGCCGTGACCGGCGAGTTCCCCGTCCCAAGCGCGTTCCGGGGGCATGAACTGGCGTTTGCCATCCTCTGCAGCCTGCCGCTATACGCGCTCATCGTCCTGCCGTTTCGCTTCCAGGCCGCGGCGGAGATGGCGGTGATGCACGGCTGGGGCCGCGAGACCCGGGTCAGCGCCGGCAGGTGGGGCAAGTGGTTCCTCGCCGCAATGCTCCGGCTGCTGTACGCGCTGCCGTTCCTGCTGCCGCTGATGGCGTTCCTCGGCGCGTACTATTACTACATGCGCGTGCCCGGCTTCAACGAGACCCTCCTGGCCATCGAGCAGGCGGGGAAGTGGGTCGGGGGCAGCTACGCCGCGGGCGTCGCGCTGATCACCGCGGTGGGCATCGTCGCGGCGGCACTCGCCGCCTGGGGATGGAAGCGCGGCAAGGCGTTCGAGCACCGGGAAATCCAAGGGCGCACGCTGTACCACGCCCTTCGGGAGGCCAGGCAGGTCCGCCGCCAGCGCCGGCGGCGCTTCGCGCAGACGGTCCGGCGCAACTTCCTGCTGGCCCTGCCCGCCATCCTCGGCGTTGCGCTCGTGCTGGCGCTGCACTTCCGCGCAACCTGGTCCGGCATGCCGGAGTTCGACTTCATCAACATCGGGGTGACCCTGATCACCTTCAGCGTCCCCTCCGCCGTCGCGATGCGCATCGCCATAGTGCTGTTGGTTCTGTGGCTGCCGCTGCTCCCGCTGCGCAAGCTCGCGCTCAGCGCGGTGCTCGCGCCCCCGCCCAAGGACGCCGGGGAGGAGCCGCGTGCGGATTGACCGGCTCCTCGCGCTCGCCGCGGGCATGAGCCGCACGCAGGCCAGGGACGCCATCCGCGCGGGCCGGGTCCTCCTGGACGGCAAGCCCGACGCCTCCCCTAAGGCGCAGGCGGAGCCGGGCGCGGACGTGCGGCTGGACGGGCATCCCCTGGACGCGAACACCGAGGCGCACCTGATGCTCAACAAGCCGGCCGGCGTCCTCACCGCCGCGCGGGACCCGAAGCAGCCCACGGTCATGGGCCTGCTGCCCGCGCGCTACGCCCGCATCGGCTGCATGCCGGTGGGGCGGCTGGACAAGGACAGCGAAGGGCTCCTCCTGCTGACGACCGACGGCGAGCTCGCCCACCTGCTGCTGTCCCCCCGGCGGGAAATCAGCAAGGAGTACCTGGTCCGCGCGAGCGGGCGCGTGGACGAGGCGGATGTGGATGCGTTCCGCGATGGCGTCGCCCTGTCGGACTTCACGGCCAGGCCCGCCGCGCTGGAAATCATTTCCACGGAAGATGGCTTCAGCGTGTGCCGCGTC
>DATHTQ010000081.1:0-1878 GCA_035463055.1 Candidatus Limnocylindria bacterium | reverse complement strand
TTCTCCAGCATGGCGGGCGTGAGCCGGGCCTCCGCCATCTCGCCGGGGGTGAGGATCATGCGGCGCTGGGAGTACAGCACCTCCTCGCCCGCGCGCATGCTGACCCAGTGGCCCCGGTACACCTGGTCCGGGCGGAACATCATCGTGACGGGGGCGGGCTCGCCCTCGCGGGGGATGTCCAGCAGTTGGGGCACCGCCTGGCGCACGCCGTTGCCCTGCCTGACGCGCACGCGCCCGAACGGCGCGCGCCCGCCCCGGATGAACGCGGCGGCGGCCTCGCCGGCCTGCGCGCTCTCGCGGCTCACCCAGTCCACGAGGTCGTGGACGTGCAGGACGTTGCCGCAGGCGAACACGCCGGGCACATTGGTCATGAAGGTGTCGCTGACGACGGGGCCCTGGGTGTCGTCGGCGATGCGCACGCCCGCCTCGCGGCTCAGCTCGTTCTCCGGGATGAGGCCCACGGACAGCAGCAGCGTGTCGCACTCGTAATCCACTTCGGTGCCGGGGATGGGCAGCCGGTCCTCCCCCACCTTCGCTACCGTGACGCCGCTGAGCCGCTCCTTCCCCCTGATGTCCACGACGGTGTGGGAGAGCAGCAGCGGGATGCCGTAGTCCTCCAGGCACTGGACGATGTTGCGGGTCAGGCCGCTGGAATAGGGCATGAGCTCCACGCAGGCGAGCACCTTCGCGCCCTGCAGGGTCATGCGCCGCGCCATGATGAGGCCGATGTCGCCGCTGCCCAGGATGACCACCCTGCGCCCCGGCATGATGCCCGCGAGGTTGACCATCTTCTGGGCCGTGCCCGCGCTGAGGATGCCCGCCGGGCGGGTGCCGGGGATGGCCAGCGCGCCGCGGGGCCGCTCGCGGCAGCCCATGGCGAGGATGACGGCCTTGGCCTTGTACACCTCGATGCCGCGCTCGCGGCTGACGGCGGTCACCTCCCGCGCGCGGTTCATGCCCAGCACCGCGGTGCCGGTGCGCACCGGGATGCCCAGCTCGCGCGCCTGGCGGATGTCCCGCTGCGCGTATTCCGGCCCGGTCAGCTCCTCCTTGAAGCGGTGCAGCCCGAAGCCGTTGTGGATGCACTGGTTGAGGATGCCGCCGGGCTCGTCCTCGCGCTCCAGCACCGCGAGGTCCGTGACCCCGGCGCGCTTGGCCGCGATGGCGGCGGCGAGGCCCGCCGGGCCCGCGCCGATGATGAGCAGGTCGATGTCCACGGCGCTCACTTGTCGTCCTCCCCGATGGGGAAGCCCAGCACGCGGCTCTCCCCGCCCTTCTTGGTGATGTCCTCCATGCGCGCGCCCAGTTCCTCCGCCAGGATCTCCATGACCCTGGTCGCGCAGAAGCCGCCCTGGCAACGCCCCATGCCCGCGCGCGTCCTGCGCTTGACGCCGTCCAGGCTCTTCGCGCCGACGGGCCTGCGGATGGCGCGGCGCACCTCCGCCTCGGTGACCTGCTCGCACCGGCAGATGACGCGGCCGTAGTCCGGGTCGTTCTCCCACGCGCGCTCGCGCTCCCTGAGGCTCATGCCGGCGAAAGGCTTGGGCAGGGGCGTGGGCGCGACGTAGGTGGGGCTGCGCCCCAGCCTCAGGTACCAGGCGACCCAGTCCCCCATCTCCTCGCCGATGGCGGGGGCGGCGGACAGGCCGGGGCTCTCGATGCCGATGGCCTCGAACGCGCCCTCCGGCGCGCCCGCCACCTGGCCGATGATGAAGTCGCCGTCCTCCTCGTGCGCCCGGATGCCCGAGAACGTCGTGATGACCTCGCGCAGGTTGACGCCGGGGTAGGTGCGCTTCGCCTTGGTCAGCGCTTCCTGCAGCCCGTCGCGGGTGGTGGCGGCGTCGTCGCCGTCTTCAATATCTTCCGCCGTGGGGCCCA
>DATHTQ010000080.1:0-4959 GCA_035463055.1 Candidatus Limnocylindria bacterium | reverse complement strand
CGTCCGCGCCGAAGCGCAGGTAGATGCCGTCGGCGTAGTCGATGAGGTCCTGGCAGACGTTCGCGCCGACGAGGTCCGGCAGCTGCCCGCCTACCTCGTGGGACAGGGACAGCTTCCCGTCAGAGAAAGCCCCCGCGCCGGAGAAGCCGGTGGTGATATGGCAATACGGCCGGCAGTTGACGCAGCGGCCCGTCCTGCTCTTGGGACAGACGCGCCGCTCCACCGGCTGGCCCTTCTCGATCATCAGGATCTTCTGGCGGCTGCCGCGCTCCAGCATCTCCAGGGCGGTAAAAATGCCGGCCGGGCCGGCTCCTACAATGACAACGTCATACGACACGGAGAACCCTCGCTTCCATAAGTACGCAACGTTATCTTAAAGCGCATCCCCCCGGCATGTCAACGCACGCGGCAGATTGGCTGAAAGCATGGGAATTTCGGGTTGACGCGGGCGGACGGTGCGGCTATAATGGAAAAACAGTCGCCATCCGCATTGTGGACGGCAAGGCGAGATGCGCGAGGGGGTGAGACAGGTGTCCGAAGTCAGGCTCAAGGATGGAGAAACGCTCGAAAGCGCCCTGAAGCGCTTCAAGCGTCAGTGCGCCCGCAGCGGCGTATTGGCCGAGGTGCGCAAGCGCGAGCATTACGAGAAGCCCAGCGTCAAGCGCAAGAAGAAGATGGAAGCGGCCCGCAAGCGGAAGTATTGACCTTCCCGCCCGCGCCCAGCCAGGTCCCGCCGGTATCATGCCGGCGGGCCTTCTTTATGTCATCCTTGCTTTTTTCGTATCTGGGATACGCAGGGCGGCATGCGGGACGAATTTCGCCCGGGTGGCGGAATTTGCTTGAAGTCACGCATGCATGATGGTATGATTGGCCGGGTATTCGAGGATACCCAATTGCGGGCCCAAAGCCCCATGGACAGAGGAGGAACCCCATGCTGAAACTGGGCATCAACGGCTTTGGCCGCATCGGCGGCCTCATCTTCAGCTCCGCGCTCGAGCATCCGGAGGAGATCCAGGTCGTCGCCATCAACGACCCGTTCGTCGACGTGGAATACATGGCCTACATGGTCAAGTACGATACGATCCACGGCCGCTTCAATGGCGAGATTTCCGTGGACAAGGAAAACGCCACGCTGACCGTCAACGGCAACACGATCAAGACCTACGCCTTCATGAAGCCCGAGGAGATCCCGTGGGCCGAGGCGGGCGCCGAGTACGTCGCCGAGGCGACCGGCGTGTTCACCGACGGCGAGAAGGCCCGCCTGCACCTGCAGGGCGGCGCGAAGAAGGTCATCATCACCGCCCCCAGCAAGGACAAGGAAACCCCCATGTTCGTCATGGGCGTCAACCACAAGAACTACAACAAGGACATGGTCGTCGTGTCCAACGCCTCCTGCACCACCAACTGCCTGGCGCCCCTCGCCAAGGTCATCAACGACAAGTACGGCATCAAGGAAGGCCTGATGACCACCGTGCACTCCGTCACCGCGACGCAGAAGACCGTGGACGGCCCCTCCAAGAAGGACTGGCGCGGCGGCAGGGCGGCGAGCTACAACATCATCCCCTCCTCCACCGGCGCGGCCAAGGCCGTGGGCGTGGTCATCCCCGAGCTCAAGGGCAAGCTGACCGGCATGTCCCTGCGCGTGCCGACGCTCGACGTGTCCGTCGTGGACATGACCTGCACCCTCAAGACCCCGACCACCTACGAGGACATCTGCGCCACGATGAAGGCCGCCTCCGAGAGCGAGGACTGGAAGGGCATCATCGGCTACACCGAGGACGCGGTCGTCTCCAGCGACTTCATCCACGACCCGCGCACCTCCATCTTCGACGCGACCGCCGGCATCATGCTCAACGAGACCTTCGTCAAGCTGGTCGCCTGGTACGACAACGAGTGGGGCTATTCCTCCAAGGTGGTGGACTTCATCCGCCACATGGCGAAGGTGGACAAGGCGTAAATCCGGACCCGGCGGAATGACAACCTTGCAATAAGAGAGGCCCCCTGCCGGGGGGCCTCTTCCTTTCATATACAGCGGATGCCCCGCGTTACTTTCCCACGCAGAAGCTGCCGAACACCTCGTCCAGCAGCGCCTCGCCGACGTTCTCCCCGGTGATCTCGCCCAGGCGGGCAAGCGCGGCATGGAGCTCCACGGCGCACGCCTCCAGCGGGTCGCCGCGGCGCATGGCCAGGGCCCCGCGGGAAAGCGCCGCGGACGCCTCCCGGGCCAGCCGCAGGTGCCGCGCGAGGGTCAGCGCGTTCTCCGCGGGGTTCCCGGCGTGCCGGGCGATCGCGGCGCGGAGCGTGTCCAGCCCCTCGCCCGTCTTCGCGGACACGAGCACCGTTTCGCTTTCCGCGGCCCATTCCCCCTTGCCGTCCGGGTATTCCGGTAAATCGGCCTTGCACAGCACGACGATGTGCGGCGCGCCGCCTATGCTGTCCCTAATGGCGCGGTCCTCCTCCGACAGCGGCCGCGACAGGTCCACGGCCAGCAGGCCCAGGTCGGCGCCCCGCAGGGCGGCCTTCGCGCGGGCGATGCCGATTTCCTCCACCTCCCCCGCCCCTTCGCGGATGCCCGCGGTGTCCGCCAGGTGGACGCGCACGCCCCCCAGCTCCACCGACCCGGTCACCACGTCGCGCGTCGTGCCGGGGATGGGGGTCACGATGGCGCGCTCCTCCATGAGCAGCGCGTTGAGCAGCGACGACTTGCCCGCGTTGGGGCGACCCGCGATGACGACGCGCAGCCCCTCCTCCAGGATGCGGCTGCCGCGCTCGTCGCAGGCGTCCGCGAGCCGTTTCGCGAGCGCCTCGCACGATTCGATGATGCCCACGAGCGCCTCGCCCTCGTCCACCTCGTCGGGGAAGTCCAGCGCCGCGCTGACGCCTGACAGCGCCCGGAGCAGGTCCGCCTGCGCGTCCTGCACGAACCGCAGCGCACCGCCCTGCAGCTGCCGCAGCGCCGCGCCCGCGGCCTGGGAACCGCTGGCCGACACCAGGCCCATGACGGCCTCGGCCTGGCTTAAGTCGATGCGCCCGTTCAGGAAAGCCCTGCGCGTGAACTCGCCCGGCTCCGCGGGGCGCGCGCCCAGGGCGAACAGCGCGTCCAGCACCTGGCGCACCACCTGCTCCCCGCCGTGCAGCTGCAGCTCGGCCACGTCCTCTCGGGTATAGCTGCGCGGCGCGCGCATCAGCACGGCCATGCACTCGTCCAGCGCGCGCCCGTCCCGTACCGCGGTGCCGTAGGTCATGACGCGCTCCGAAAGCGCGCCGCCCCCGCCCTTTGGCACGAACACCTGCCCCAGCAGCGCCTCGGCGTCCGGCCCGGACACGCGAATGACGGCGAGGCCGCCCCGCCCCGCCGGGGTGGCGCACGCCGCGATGGTGTCCCCTTCCCTGTAACCCAGCATGCCCCCAGTATACAGGCCGCCCCGTTCACCGGGCAAGGCGGCGGGTATCATTGCCCCCCGGGCTTTGGTATAATATGCGTCTGGAGGACGACGAATGGCGTTTGCGCACCTGCACCTGCACACCGAATACAGCCTGCTCGACGGCGCCTGCCGCATCGGGCCGCTGATGGAGCGCATCCGCGAGCTGGGCATGGACAGCGTCGCGGCCACCGACCACGGCGCGCTGTACGGCGCTGTGGATTTCTACAAGGCCTGCAGGGCCGCGGGCATCCATCCCGTCATCGGCTGCGAGATGTACGTCGCGCCCGACATGGACGAGAAGGTGCCCAGCACGCGCGGGTACAGCCACCTGATCCTCCTGTGCGAGACGCAGGAGGGTTACAGGAACCTCATGCAGCTCAGCAGCCAGGGGTTCACCCGCGGCTTCTATTACAAGCCCCGCATCGACCTGGCGCTGCTCAGGAAGCACAGCAAAGGCCTGATCGCGCTCTCCGCCTGCCTGTCGGGCGAGCTGTCGCGCCTGCTGCTGGAAAACCGCTACGATGACGCGAAGGCCCACGCCATGATGATGCGCGACCTCATGGGCGAGGGCAACTATTTCATCGAGATCATGGACCACGCGATGCGCGAGCAGAAGCTCGTGCTGCCGATGCTGGCCAGGCTGTCCTCCGACACCGGCATCCCGCTGGTCGCCACCAACGACTGCCATTACCTGAGGCGCGAGGACGCCCGCGCCCAGGAGGTGCTGATGTGCATCTCCACCGGCAAGACGCTGGAGGACGAGGGGCGGCTTCGCATGCAGACGGAGGAGATGTACGTCAAGGGCGAGGACGAGATGCGCGCGCTGTTCCCGGGGTTCCCGGACGCCGTCTCGCGCACCGCCGACATCGCCAGGCGCTGCCGGGTGGAGTTCGACTTCACCGCGCACCACCTGCCGCACTACGAGTCCGGGCTGCCGGAGAGCAACGAGGAGCTGTTCACCCGCCTGTGCCGCGAGGGCCTCAAGGCCCGCTACCCGGACGAGCCCCAGGAAGCCCGCGACCGCCTGGAATACGAGATGGGCGTCATCCGCCGGATGGGGTTCGTGGACTACTTCCTCATCGTGTGGGACTTCATCCGCTTCGCGCGGGAGCAGGGCATCATGGTGGGCCCGGGCAGGGGCAGCGGCGCGGGCAGCATCGTCGCCTACTCCCTCAACATCACCCAATTGGACCCCATCAGGTACGCGCTGCTGTTCGAGCGGTTCCTCAACCCCGAGCGCGTGTCCCTGCCGGACCTGGACATCGACCTGTGCTACGAGCGGCGCGGCGAGGTCATCGACTACGTGGCGCAAAAGTACGGGCACGACCACGTGGCGCAGATCATCACCTTCGGCACCATGGCGGCCCGGGGCGTCATCCGCGACGTGGGCCGCGTGCTGGGCTACTCCTACGCCGAGACCGACGCCATCGCCAAGATGGTGCCGATGGAGCTGGGCATGACGCTGGAGAAGGCGCTGGACCAGAACCCCCAGCTGCGCGAGGCGAGCGTGCAGAACCCGCGGGTCAAGCGGCTG
>DATHTQ010000079.1:0-6069 GCA_035463055.1 Candidatus Limnocylindria bacterium | reverse complement strand
GTACTCATAGTTCTCGTAGGACTCGAACAGGCTGATGTACCCCGTCTGCAGCCCCACGCGCGCGGACATGCGCAGGTCGATGCCCGCCAGCACGCGGGCGACAGGCGTCACGTCGTCGTAGGCGAGGAAGAACCGCTGGATGCCGTGGGCGAAGAAGTCGTTGTCCACGCCCATCAGGTCGCGCAGCAAGTCCCGGCGGTCCGGCGGCGCCCAGTGCGGGTCCTGCTTGTAGATGTCGAAGGGCAGCTGGATGAAGGGGCGGAGCGCGCCGGGTTCGGGCTTCAATATCTCGACGTGTATCATTCGTATGTCCCTCCGCCTGTCTTGTCTGTGCAGTATACCAAAGCGCGGGGGCGCGTTCAACCTGCCTCCCGCGCCTATGGGTTCGCGGGACTCTCCCGCAGCGCCTCCGCCAGGCGGGCGAGCAGCTTGTCCCTGCCCTCGCCGGTTTGGGCAGAGACGGGGATGATGTCGAAGGGCTGCACGGCCAGGTCCCGGGCCAGGACCGGCATCGCGGCGCCGCGCTGGGCGCGGGAGAGCTTGTCCGCCTTGGTGGCGACCACCTGGAACGGCAGCCCGCCCTGGTAGAGGAAGCGGTTCATCATGAGGTCGCCCTCGGACGGCGCGTGGCGGATGTCCACCAGGTGCAGCACGAGCCGCAGCTCCTGCGCGTTCTGGAAGTACCCGTCCATCATCTTCCCCCAGCTCTCGCGCTCCTTCTGGGAGACGCGCGCGAAACCGTAGCCGGGCAGGTCAATGAGGTGGAAGGCGTCGCTCATCCCCTCGTTGATGAGGAACGCGTTGATGAGGCGCGTCTTGCCGGGGGTGGAGCTGGTCTTGGCGAGGTTCCTCACCCGGCATAGCGCGTTGATGAGGCTGCTCTTCCCGACGTTGCTGCGCCCGGCCACCGCGATCTGGGGCAGCCCCCTGCCGGGGAAGCTCCCGTAGCGGGGCATGCTCGTCACGAACGCCGCGGTCCTTATCTCCACGGCGCGCCCGCCTTCGGCCGGTCATGCAAAGAAGCTGCGCTCACTTTTCCAGCACGAGGCCGATGACCTCGTCCACCGTGTCGACGTAGCGGATGTCGAAGGAATCGCGGATGTATTTGGGGAGCTCCGACACGTCGCGCCGGTTGTCCCTGGGCAGCGCCAGCGCCTTGATCTTCGCGCGGTAGGCGGCGAGCAGCTTTTCCTTGATGCCGCCGATGGGCAGCACGCGCCCGCCCAGCGTGACCTCGCCGGTCATCGCGAAGTCCTGGCGCGCCTTGAGGTTCGCCAGGGACGACACCATCGCCGCGGTCATCGTGACGCCCGCGGACGGGCCGTCCTTGGGCACCGCGCCCTCGGGCACATGGATGTGGATGTCCATCTTCTGGTGGAAATCTTCCGGCAGCCCGTACTTCTCGCTGTGGGCGCGCACCCAGGACAGCGCCGCCTGGCCGCTCTCCTTCATGACGTCGCCCAGGTGCCCGGTCAGCGAGAGCTTGCCGCTGCCCGGCATCACCGCACACTCCACCTTGAGCAGCTCACCGCCCACCTCGGTGTAGGCGAGCCCGTTGACGACGCCGACCATCGGCTCGCTGTTGGGCTGGTCGCGCAGGAACTGCTGGGGGCCCAGGTATGCCTCCAGCATGTCGGGCTTGACCGCCACGGTCTTGGCGCCCGTGTCCAGCATCTCGACCGCTGCTTTGCGAACAACTTTCGCCAGCGCGCGCGTGAGCGAGCGGACGCCCGCCTCGCGGGTATAGCCCTCGATGACCGCCTTGATGGCGGCTTGGGACATCTTCACGCTGCCGGCGGGCAGGCCGTTCTCGGCGACCTGGCGCCGCAGGAGGTGCCGCTTCGCGATCTGCAGCTTCTCCTCCTCGGTGTAGCTGGACACCTCGATGATCTCCATCCGGTCCAGCAGCGGCGGGGGGATGGTGTCGCGGGTGTTGGCGGTGGTGACGAACAGGACGCGAGAGAGGTCGACCGGCACGTCGAGGTAATGGTCGCGGAACGAGTGGTTCTGCTCGCTGTCCAGCACCTCCAGCATCGCGCTGGCGGGGTCTCCGCGGAAGTCGTGGCCCATCTTGTCGATCTCGTCGAACAGGAACACCGGGTTCATCGAGCCGGCCCGCTTGATGCCGGAGATGATGTGCCCGGGGATCGCGCCGATGTAGGTGCGGCGGTGGCCGTAGATCTCGGCCTCGTCCCGCACGCCGCCCAGGGACAGCTTGACGAACTTGCGGCCCATGGACTTGGCGATGGCCTGCACGATGGAGGTCTTGCCGACGCCGGGAGGCCCGACGAAGCACAGGATGGGACCCTTGGGCACCACGTTCTCCTCGGTCTTCCTGCGCATCGCCAGGACGGCGAGGTATTCGATGATGCGCTCCTTGACCTTCTCCATGCCGTAGTGGTCCTCGTCCAGGACCCTGCGCGCGCGCTGGAGAGAGAGCTGGTCGCGGGTGTGCTTGCCCCAGGGCAGCGTGGCGATCCAGTCGAGGTAGTTCTCGACCACGGTGGATTCGGGGCTTCCCGCCATCATGCGGGACAGCTTGTCCAGCTCGCTGTCGGCCTTCTCGCGCGCCTCGGGGTTGAGGGGGATGTCGGCGAGCTTCTTGCGCATCTCCTCGACGTCGTCCTCGTCCCCCTCGCCCAGCTCCTCCTGGATGGCCTTCATCTGCTCGCGCAGGTAATACTCCCGCTGGGACTTGTCCACCTGCATGCGGATGCGCAGCTGGACCACACGGTCGATGTTGGCGTTGCGTACCTCGCGGGCCAGGTAGACGCAGAGCTGTTCAAGCCTGTCCCGCACGCCCGGGATGGACAGCAGCTTGAGCCGCTCGTCCACGCTGCCCAGGAGGTTCGCGGCGATGACGTCCACGAGCTCGTCCGGGTTCTCGATGCGCTTGATGGAGCGGATGATGTCCTCGCTCACGCGGTTGCCGATCTCCGCGAACCCCTCGATGCCCTCCTTGGCGAGCCGGATGAGGGACTCCACCTCGGGGTTGAGGTCGGACGGCGAATAGCGCGGAATGGGCTTGACCCGCGCCAGCCAAGTGTCCTCATGCGGCTCGATGCCCAGGAACGCGGCCCGGCTCTCGCCCTCGATGAGGATGCGCAGGCTGTTGCCGGGCAGGTGAAGCACCTGCTTGATGCGCGCGACGGTGCCCGCCAGGGCGAGGTCGCCGGCCTCGGGCTCTTCCTTCTCCTCGTTCTTCTGCAGCAGCATGAACACGCGCTGGTCGCCCGCCATCGCCTGGCCCACCGCGGCGATGCTGCGCCCGCGGCCGACGTCCACGTGCAGGACCATGTGCGGGAACACCAGCGTGCCCCGCAGCGGGAGGAACGGCATCACCGTTGCGCCGCGCGTGTCCTGTTCGGTCAAAGTTGCCTGTGCCTGTCTTGCCATGGTTCTCCTTGAAAAAGCGCCCTTCCATGCTGTTCAGTGGAAGGGCCGCGTTGTGTCAGGATGCGTCGTCCTGCAGCGGCGCCGGTTTGGGGATCGCCTTGCGCGACCCCGCGGGGAGCGCCTTGGGCTCCCGGCGCACCAGGGGCTTCTCGCCCTTCTCGACGGTTTCCCGCGTGATGACGCAGGTCACCGCGTCCTCGCTGCCGGGCAGGTCGAACATCGTGTCCATGAGCGCGCCCTCGAGGATGGCCCGCAGGCCCCTCGCCCCGGTCTTGCGCTGCACGGCCTGCCGCGCCACCGCGCGCAGGGCCTCCTCATCGAACTCGAGGTTCGCGCCGTCCAGCTCGAACAGGTACTGGTATTGGCGCGTCAGCGCGTTCTTCGGCTCGCTGAGGATGCGCACCAAGGCGGTCTCGTCCAGCGCGTCCAGCGGCAGGATGACCGGGAGCCTGCCCACGAGTTCCGGGATGAGGCCGAACTTGACCAGGTCCTCCGGCTGCGCGTGGGACAGCAGGCGGCTGACGCGGCCCGGGTCGTTCTCCTCGAGCTTCGCGCCGAAACCCAGCGCCCGGCCGCCCATGCGGCTCTTGATGATCTGCTCCAGCCCGTCGAACGCGCCTCCGCAGATGAACAGGATGTCGGCGGTGTTGATGGGGATGGTCTCCTGCTGCGGGTGCTTGCGCCCGCCCTGGGGCGGCACGTTGGCCACGGTGCCCTCGAGGATCTTCAGCAGCGCCTGCTGCACGCCCTCGCCGGACACGTCGCGGGTGATGGAGACGTTCTCGCTCTTGCGGGCGATCTTGTCCACCTCGTCAAGGTAGATGATGCCCTGCTGCGCCGCGCTGACGCTGCCGCCCGCCGCCTGGATGAGCCGCAGGAGGATGTTCTCCACGTCTTCGCCCACGTAGCCCGCCTCCGTCAGGGACGTCGCGTCCGCGATGGCGAACGGCACGTTGAGGATGCGTGCCAGCGTCTGCGCCAGGTACGTCTTCCCCGTGCCCGTCTGCCCGATGAGCAGGATGTTGGACTTCTGGAGCTCGACCTTGCTGCGGGCGCTGCTGTTGGAGCGGATGCGCTTGTAGTGGTTGTACACCGCCACGCACAGCGCGCGCTTCACGTGCTCCTGCCCGACGACGTACTCGTCCAGCGTCGCCTTGATGGCGCTGGGCGGCATGAGCCGGGGCAGGGCCGGGGCCTCCGGCTTCTTCTGCTCCTTCTCGCCGATCACCTCGCCGCACAGCGCCACGCACTCGTCGCAGATGTACGCGCCGGGGCCGGCGACCAGCTGCCGCACCTCGCTCTGGGACTTGCCGCAGAAGCTGCAGCGCGGCGGCTTGCGGTGGTCAGTTGTTTCCTTGGGCATGCTTCTCCTGTGCCGAGCGCGGCATGTAGATCTCGTCGATGATGCCGTAGGCCTTGGCTTCGTCCGCGGACATGAAGCGGTCACGCTCGATGTCCGTCGCGATCTTCTCCTCGGGCTGGCCGGTCATCTCCGCCATCATGCGGGTCATCTTGCGCTTGGTCTTGAGCAGCCACTCCGCCCGGATGGTCACGTCGGACGCTGTGCCTTCTGCGCCGCCCGAGGGCTGGTGGATCATGACCTCCGCGTTGGGCAGCGCCATGCGCTTCCCCTTGGTGCCCGCCATCAGCAGGAACGCCCCCATGGAGGCGGCCAGGCCGATGCACACCGTGCGCACCGGGGCCTTGATGTACTGCATGGTGTCGTAGATCGCCATACCCGCCGTCACCGACCCGCCCGGGCTGTTGATGTACAGCGAGATGTCGGCGCTGGGGTTGTCCATCTCCAGGAACAAGAGCTGCGCGACCACAGTGTTCGCCATCGCGTCGCTCACGGGGCCCGAGAGGAACACGATGCGGTCCTTGAGCAGCCTGGAGTATATGTCGAAGGACCGCTCCATGTTGCCGGTGCGCTCCACGACGTACGGGATGAGGTATTCTGCCATGTTGCCTCCCATCAGTTGCCTTCCTTTTCCGCCTCGCCGTCCGCGTCTTCCTCCGCCGACTCGGCCTGCTCCAGCGCGCTCTGGACGCCGGAAATGACCTCGTCGGCGTCCAGCTCGTGGTGCTCGCCCTCGTGCAGGGTGATTTCCGCGTGCTGCTTGAGCAGCTCGACGGTCTTGCGGGTGCGGGCGAGGCCCGCGTAGTTCTCGCGCTGCTGGGCGGAGACGCTGTCCTTGTAGGCCTGCGGGTCCCTGGTGCCCTTGGCGCGCTCGTCGATGAGCTTGTCCACGTCCTCGTCCGCCGCCTCCAGGCCTTCCTGCTTTGCGATGGCTTCCAGGACGAGCTGGGTCTTCACGTTGTTGCGGGCTTCCGCCTTGAACTGCTCGCGCAGCGACTCCTCGGTGGAGTTGGTGTACTGGAGGTAATCCTCCATCCGGATGCCCTGGTAGAGCATCTGCATCCGCATGTTCTGCACCAGGCGCTCGCTCTCGCGGTTCACCATGGCGTCCGGGATGTCGCAGTCGGCGGCGTCCACCGCCTGCTGCACGAGGCTGTCCTCCAGGTGCGCCTCGGCGTGCTCGTCGCGCTGGGCCTCCAGCTCCTTGACGATGGCCGCGCGGTATTCCTCGAAGGTCTGGTGCTCGGACACGTCCTGCGCGAACTCGTCGTCCAATTCAGGCTTGACGTCCTCGGTCGCGGCGTTGACCTTCA
>DATHTQ010000078.1:0-4813 GCA_035463055.1 Candidatus Limnocylindria bacterium | reverse complement strand
CCTTCGTGTCCGCCACGGTCTCGGTGGACTCCTACGGCCCCATCTCCGACAACGCCGGCGGCATCGCCGAGATGTCGGCCCTGGACCCCGAGGTGCGCCGCATCACCGATACGCTGGACTCGGTCGGCAACACCACGGCCGCCATCGGCAAGGGTTTCGCCATCGGCTCCGGCGCCCTGGCCGCCCTGGCGCTCATGGTCTCCTACCTCTATTCCTACAACGACTTCTCCACGCCCCTGGTGCTCAACGTCATCGAGCCCATGACCCTGGCGGGCGCGGTCATCGGCGGCGCGCTGCCGTTCCTGTTCTCCGGGATGCTCATCGACGCGGTCGCCAAGGCGGCCCGCAAGATGGTGGACGAGGTGCGCCGCCAGTTCCGCGAGATCCCCGGCATCATCACGGGCGAGGTCAAGCCGGACTACAAGACCTGCATCGAGATCTCCTCCAAGGGCGCCATCAGCGAGATGAAGCTGCCGTCCCTGCTCGCGATCTTCGTGCCCGTCGCCTGCGGCTTCATCTTCGGGCCTCGCTTCGTGGGCGGCATGATCATCGGCTCCACCATCTCGGCGATCATGATCGCCGTCTTCTCCGGCAACGCCGGCGGCGCCTGGGACAACGCGAAGAAGTTCCTGGAGAGCGGCGGCATCCAGGGCTACGCCAAGGGCAGCGGGGCGCACGACGCCGCCATCATCGGCGACACGGTCGGCGACCCGCTCAAGGACACCGTCGGCCCCTGCCTGGACATCTTCATCAAGACGATGGCCACCGTCTCGCTCGTCACGGTCGGGGTGTTCGGGCAGCACAACCTGATGGACTGGCTCAGCAAGATTTTCTGACCTCCCGACGAGTTGCATAGAGCAGGGAAAGGCCACCGTGAGAACGGTGGCCTTTTTCAGTCATTCCACCCAGTGGTGGAGTGTCGTCCCGTTACCGGGGCGCCGCCTGGGCCTCCACGATCGCTTCCGCGAAGGAGGAGAACCTGTCCGGGCGGTAGTTGGTGATCTCGGGGCGGAACAGGTCAAAGTAGTCGTTGCTGTACAGCGGCACCAGCGGCAGGACGCGGGCGAACCGGTCCTGGAAGGCCAGCCAGCGCTCGAGGTACTGGGCGTGGTCCCCCGGGGTGGTGCGGCGCATGTCGCTGGCGCGGTTCATCAGCTGCGCGTCGCGGAGGCCCTCCCGGTTCAGGCTCCCCTGGTACTGGTCGTCCGTGTGGAACGTGAAGTACGGGTCGAAGACGGTGTCGAAGTTGGTGCCCAGGAACGTCATGTCGTACCCGCGCTCCTCCTGGCGGTAGTAGCGGCGCAGGAGCTCCTGCATGGACACGCGCTCGACCTGCAGGTCCACGCCCAGCGGGACCAGGTTCTCCTGGAGCTGGCGCACGAGGATCTCGGCCGGGGGGTTCTGGGCGGTGATGAGGAAGCGCAGGGTCAGGGACACGGGCGCGCCGTTCTCCAGCCGGTAGCGCACGGCGCCCGTCCCGGGGGCGTAGGCCCCGCCGGTTTCGCTCAGGGTGTATCCGGCGGCCTCCAGCAGCGCCTGCGCGGCGCCGCGGCTGGTCTCGTAGCGGGGGAGGATCGTCCCGCGCTGTTTCATCTCCTCGTACATCCACTGGCCCACGCCGTAGTAGCCGTCCACGGCCTCGCCGTAAGGCCCCACGAACTCCCTGACCAGGGCTTGCTTGTCCAGGCTGTGCGCGACGGCCTTGCGGACGTTCAGGTCAGCGGCGGGTCCATGCTCGGCGGCGAAGGACACGTACGCCAGGCCGGTGCGCGGGTAGCGCGCGCTGCGCATGCCCGCGGCGATGGCGCCGTCAACCATGCCGGCCTCGGTGACCTTGTTCACGATGTCCAGGGTCCCGGAGGAGAGTTCGGAAACGATGGCGTCCGCCGGCACGCGCCGGACTTCCAGGCGCGGGATCGACGGCTTCACGCCGTTCGCGTTCCCCTTGAAGTACGGGTTGATGGAGAACGTCGCCACCGACGCGTCGTGGTCGTAGGAATCGAGCACGTAGGGGCCAGAGACGACGGTGGGGTGGCTCACGTAGCCGGTGTCCGGGGCGAGCAGCGTTTCCCTCAGCGCGTCGGCGTCGGGCATGCCCGTCAGGTATGCGCCCTGGCCGTCGTCGCGGACTTCGGCGCCGGGGGCGATGGCGTGCAGGGGGTAGGGCTGGACGGAGACGTAGCCCAGTTCAAAGTAGTAGGGCAGCGACTGGGGCCGCACGGCCAGGCTGAAGGAACGTTCCCCCAGCAGCCTTGCGCCCGCGAGCGCCTGCGCGCCTCCTCCCTGGTACTCCGCGCCGCCCGCGAGGAAGCCGTATTCCTTGACGGTCGCCCCGAGGGCCTCCATCAGGGGGGAGGCCTCCAGCAGCAGCGTGAAGAGGTAGTCCCTGGCGGTGACGGGAGTCCCGTCGCTGAAGAACAGGTCGTCGTGCAGCGTGACGGTGAACACGCGGCTGCCCTGTGCGTCGTCCGCGATGTCCAGGTTCCGTACGGCCACGGCGTTGGCGCTCAGGCGCCCGTCCGGTTCCCGGACGACGGTGTTGTATTGGTGCAGCAGCCGGCGCACGTCCATGTCCGTGGTGTTGATGCCCCAGTAGGGGCCCATGACCATGCCGCTCATCGCCGTGAGGGAGCCGATGGCTGCGGGCCTGGTTTCCGGCGCAGGGGTTGCCTGCGCGGAAACCAGGGCGCTCGCCAGCAAGAGGATGGCCAGGATGCTGAACAGCTTTTTCATTACGTTACCTCCTAAAATGGGCAGCGCCTGCATCGCTTCCGTCCTCTTGTCAGTGGAAGCTGTCGCCGGTGTTGTAGATGGTGTCAAGGCCCAGGACGACGTCGCGCGGGGTCACCGGCTCGACGTAGGTGTTGGTGATCACGCGGGCATCCTGGTCGATCGCCGTCCTGTAGTTGGGGACGGGGTCTTCCGTGATCGTGTAGATGATGGGCTCGCCGTTGTCCCTAAGCCTCGGCAGGCCCGTGACGTTCAGCGTCCAGGGCTCGCGGAGCGTCCGCACCGCCACCTCGGTATCGCCGTCCATGACCCGGATGGTGATGGCCTCGGGAAGGTCGGTGTTGGTGCCGTGCTCCCAGACCTTGGTGACGGGGATCATCGTGACGTTCCTGGGCAGCGGGTTGGTGTTCACCAGGTCGACGGTGAATTCCGTCGTCCCGTCCTCTGCGCCGGCCTCGAAGTCAGGCTGCGTCACGGGCTCCAGCACGTAGCCGGGAACCCCGTCTTCCGTCACGGCGTAGTGGATGAGGATGCCGTTCCTGGTCCTCGGCAGGGATTCGAACAGGTAGGTCCATCCTTCCGCGGCGGTGACGGTCCTTGCGTCAACCTCCGTATCGCCGTCCATCAGCCGGACGGTGATGGATGCGGGCCGGATGCGGTCGATGTCGTCGCCGTCGTCCCACGTCTTTGTGCCGCCGATGCGGATGAGGTCCAGCGTGTTGAGGACGGTGATGCCGCCTTCCCCGCCCGGGAGGTACTGCGGCGGGAGGTAGTCCTGCGCCTGTTCCTCCACGACGGTGTACAGGAACGGCATGTCCGCCTGGTCCAGCCTGGGCAGCGCCGTGAACACGGCGCTCCAGCCGTTGCCTTCGTTGAGTTCGCGTTCCTGGTTCGGGGTCAGCGGGGCGCCGTTCTGGCGCAGCGCCACCGTGACGCCGGAGGGCCGCAGGCCGTGCAGGTCGTCCAGGTCGTCCCAGGCCTTGTCCACAGGGACGTCGACGGTGTCGAGGGTGTTGGTGAAGACGAAGGTGATGATGCCCTCCAGGGTGTTGACCGGCTCCAGGTATCCGGGGACCCGGTCCTCGCGCATGGAGTAGATGTAGTTGTTGCCGTCGCCGTCCTTGGCGGGCAGGTTGGTGAACAGCCCCTGCCAGCCGTTGCCCTCGTTGAGTTCCAGCTGCTTGTAGGGAGTTGCCTCCTCGTTGCGGATGAGGTGGATGATGACGCTGGCGGGCCGCAGGCCGTACAGGTCGTCCTGGTCGTCCCAGACCTTGCGGACTGGGATGTCAGGCATCATCAGGCGGGTATTGGTGACCGTCAGGCCGTCCACGGATTTCTCGTATCCGCCGGGCACGACGGGCTCGTCCACGGTGTAGGTGACCGGGTCGCCCTGGTAGAAGGCGGGCAGGTCGGTGAATTCGTGCGTCAGCGGGGTGTCCGGCCCGAGGGTGACCTCGCCGTCCTGGTCCATCAGGGGACCGCTGGCCGACGCCGCCACCAGGGTGGCCCAGTCAATGGGATTCCCGCCCGCGGTGGCGGTGAGCTTGAGCGTCACGGCCGCGTGGGCCGGGTCGGTGACGCCGTTGTCCTCCCACACCTTCTCCACGGTGACGGAGGTCACGAACGGGATGTGGGTGTTGGTGACGGTCAGGGTCTGCTGGTCGTAGGACGCCGTGTACCCGAAGGGGATGAACAGCTCCTCTACCGTGTAGGTGACCGGGTCTCCCTGGTAGTTGACCGGGAGGTTTTCGAACAGGTGGGTCAGCGGCGCGCCGGGCCCAAGCGGGACGATCCCGGCCGGGTCCATCAGGGCCCCGCTGGCCGAGGCGGCCTTCAGGGTCGCCCACGGGATCTCCGCCCCGTTGGCTTCAGCCTTCAGCTGCAGGATCACCGCTGCGCGCAGGCCGTCCTGGTTGTTATTGTCGTCCCACACCTTGGTGACCGTCCGTTCGGTCACTTCGGGGATGTGGGTGTTGGTGACCGTCAGCCCAGCGATGGACTTCTCATATCCATCCGGCACGGCCGGCTCGTCCACGGTGTAGGTGACCGGGTCTCCCTGGTAGTTGACCGGGAGGTTTTCGAA
>DATHTQ010000077.1:0-2244 GCA_035463055.1 Candidatus Limnocylindria bacterium | reverse complement strand
GCTTGGCGACCTCAAGGACAGCACCAGCGAGGTGGCCGAGATCCACTCCATGAGCATGGAGTTCTTCACCCACCCGTGGATGGAGCGCTTCTTCGGCGACGACACCGAAAAGTATTACTACAGCCACGTCGCCGAGTCGCTGCAGTTCCTGCCCTACGGCGCGTCCATCGACGAGTTTCAGGAGTGGGTCTACCTGAACCCGGACGCCACACCCGGTGAGCGCCGCGAAGCGTACCGCGCCATCGAGCGCAAGTACCTCCCCCACCTGGACTACGACGGCCACGCGTTCCTGGAGGGCGGCGGCCGCTGGCAGAAGCAGCAGCACGTCTTCCTCTACCCGTTCTATTAGCTGGACTACACGCTGGCCCAGGTGTGCGCGTTCCAGTTCTTCCTGTGGGACAGGAAGGACCACCGGGCGGCGTGGGACGCCTATATCCGCCTGTGCATGGATTCTGGGCTGGTGCCCTTCACCCGTCTCGTCCCCGCCGCGGGCCTTCTCAACCCGTTTGAGGAAGGCGCCATCGCAAAGATCACCCCCGGGCTCCGGGAGTACCTGGGCTCGCTGGATATGTCCAAAATCCGCTGACCGCATTGTCCCGGGGCGCGGTTTCCTGCTATAATCCGGGAAGAACACACATGGAGGGAAAAGGATGAAATCCGTACCCATCAAGCTCAGCTTCGCCGAGGAAGTCAAGACCTTCGTCAACGTGGCCAACCGCTACTCCTACGACATGGACCTCCGGGCCGGCCGCCACGTCGTGGACGCGAAGTCCATCCTGGGCATATTCTCGCTGGACCTCAGCAAGCCCATCACGCTGGAAATCTACGCGGACGACTGCGACGACCTGCTGCGGGACCTCAAGGCGTTCATCGTCTGACCCCGCGCGGTCCCGCGTGCCGCTGAACCCGGGAAGCCCGTAGGGCTGCCCGGGTGTATTCCGCCCCGGCAGGCTGCCGCCTGCTTATGACCATCTCCCGCTGAACGCCCCGCGGCCGCCCCAGCAGGGTCTGCCAGGCCTTCCCGGATAACCAGCCCAAAACAAAGTTCATACAGGCGGAGGACACCATGGCAAGCATCATCGGCTCCCCGCTCCCCTCCATCCCGTGGGAGGACAGGCCGTCGGGGAACCATAACCCCGTATGGCGCTACAGCGGCAACCCCATCATCCCGCGGGATGCCATCCCCGGCTCCAACAGCATCTTCAACTCCGCGGCCGTCCCCTTTGGCGACGGGTACGCGGGGGTCTTCCGCTGCGACAGCAAGGCCCTGCAGATGGACATCTTCCCCGGCTTCAGCGACGACGGCATCCACTGGCGCATCGGGCACGAGCCGATCCGCTTCCAGGGCGAGCCGGAGGTCACGCGCTTCGAATACCGGTACGACGCGCGGGTCTGCATGCTCGAGGGCAAGTATTACATCACCTGGTGCAATGGGTACCACGGGCCGACCATCGGCGTCGGCTGGACGGAGGACTTCCAAACCTTCCACCAGCTGGAGAACGCCTTCCTCCCCTTCAACCGCAACGGCGTCCTGTTCCCGCGCAAGGTGAACGGCGAGTACCTGATGCTCAGCCGCCCGTCCGACAACGGGCATACGCCCTTTGGGGACATCTTCCTCAGCCGCAGCCCGGACCTGGTCCACTGGGGCAAGCACCGCTTCGTGTTCGGCACCGCGGGGGGATGGCAGTCCACCAAGGTCGGCGCGGGCCCGGTGCCCATCGAGACGGACGAGGGGTGGCTGCTCATCTACCACGGCGTCATCACGACCTGCAACGGCTACGTGTACCGCTTCGGCGCAGCGCTGCTGGACCTGGACCAGCCCTGGAAGGTCATCACCCGCGGCAGCTGGTACCTGATGGGGCCGGAAACATTATACGAACTGGCGGGCGACGTCCCCGGCGTCGCGTTCCCCTGCGCCGCGCTGACCGACGCCCCCACTGGGCGCATCGCGATGTACTACGGGTGCGCGGACACGGTGACGGGCCTGTGCTTCACGACGGTGGACGAGGTGCTGTCCTACATCAGGGCGCACCCGATGGCGCAGGCCTAAGCCCGGCATGCTGACCTGCGACGCGCACGCCGACACGCTCTTCCGCATGGCGGCGGAGCAGGACATCCCCTGCGACCTCACGCTGCCCCGACTCAGGGCGGGCGGCGTCGCGCTGCAGGTGCTTGCGCTGTTCGTGGGCCGCGACCCGGCCCCGGGAGCGGTGAAGTCTCTCTTCGAGAGGATGCTGCGCGCCC
>DATHTQ010000076.1:0-2151 GCA_035463055.1 Candidatus Limnocylindria bacterium | reverse complement strand
CCGGCGCGCTCTCGCAGGATGTCCGCCAGCGTGATGCCGTCCAGGTAATCGTTGATGACCCGCTCCAGCCCCTTCCAGACGGGCAGGGTGGTGCAGACGCCGCGGCGTTCGCACTCCTCGGCTTCTTCCGCCAGGCACGCGACGGGGCACAGGTCCCCCTCCGTCAGGCGCAGGATGTCGCCGACCCGCATGTCCGCAGGGTTCCGGGCAAGGCGGTAGCCGCCCTGCGCGCCCCGCTGCGCCTGCAGCAGCCGCCCCGCCGCCAGCAGCGGCAGGATCTGCTCAAGGTAGCGCTGGGAGATGTTCTGCCGCTGCGCCACCTCCTTGAGCGCCGTATACCCCTGCTCCCGGTGTTCCGCCAAATCCAGCAGCATACGCAGCGCGTACCGGCCCTTGGTCGAGATTCTCATGTGCGGCACCTCATTTCATACGCATCTTATAGGTTTTCGGCGGGGCGCGCAAGCACATTTTTGCACATTCGCGGCGACAGGAGGGGCATGAACCAGTTTTCCCGGTCGGAGATGCTCTGGGGCGAGGAGGGGACGCAGCGGCTCGCGCGCTCCCGCGTGGCCGTCTTCGGCATCGGGGGCGTGGGCGGCAGCCTCGCGGAGGCGCTGGCGCGCGCGGGCGTGGGGGCGCTGGACATCGTGGACGACGACAAGGTGCAGCTCACCAACCTCAACCGCCAGGTCATCGCGCTGCACTCCGCGCTTGGGCGCGACAAGGTGGACGTGATGCGCGAGCGCCTGCTGGACATCAACCCGGGCCTCCGGGTGACGGCGCACAGGCTGTTCTACCTGCCGCAGACCGCAGACGCGCTGGACCTGTCCGTGTACGACTATATCGCCGACGCGGTGGACACCCTGGCGGCCAAGATCGAGCTCGCCTGCCGCGCGCAGTCGCTGGGCGTGCCCATCATCTCCGCCATGGGGGCCGGGAACAAGACGGACCCGACGCGGTTCGAGGTGGCGGACATCTACGGCACGTCCGTCTGCCCGCTGTCGCGCGTGATGCGCCAGGAGCTGCGGAAGCGCGGCGTCAGGTCGCTCAAGGTCGTGTATTCCCGGGAGGAGCCGGTCCGGCCCAGGGCGGACGTGACCCTGCGAGAGGAGAACCGCAGCGTGGAGATCCCCGGCCAGGCGCCTGCCTGCGCGGTCCGCCGCGGCGTCCCGGGCAGTTTGCCCTTCATGCCGCCGGTCATGGGGCTCATCATGGCGGGCGAGATCGTCCGGGCCATCGCGCTGGACGGGGGCGGTTTCCCGGGCAGGCGCGGGAGGAATGGGGAATAGATGGAGCGCAGGGTGTATGCGTTCGACGCGGTCATCCGCAAGGTGGAGGACCAGGACGGGGCGTATATCGTGTTTCCGTATGACGTGCGCAAGGAGTTCGGGCGCGGCCGCGCAGCGGTGCGCGCGACGTTCGACGGCGTGCCCTACGACGGCAGCGTCGTCAACATGGGCGTGAAGGATGAGCACGGGAACGTCTGCTGCATCATCGGCATCCGCAAGGACATCCGCGCGCGCATCGGCAAACAGGCCGGCGACACCGTGCGCGTGACCGTCACGGAGCGCTGAGCTGTCAAAAAAGGTTTGCGGACCTTTTTTGATTTTTGGATTGCTGCGGAACTTCTTCGGCAAAGCCGAAAAGCCCCGCGCTCGTCGTCGTGGACTTCACACTGTTCGCGAGTGCTTTTCGTGGAAAAGCCCTCTCTCACACGTTCCGTCGCTCCTCCTCTCCTCCAAAACCTATCGATTTTGTCGGGGGGGGACGAAAGCCGGGCGACACGATTTCCATCGGAGGGCTGCCGCCCCCGATATCCCCGCTTTAGTCACTATAGCGAGGTTTTATGATAAGCTTTGCCGGGCGCCAAGCCCGGTTTTTCAACCAAGGATATCCCGCCTGCTATACATATGATACGCCCCGAAGGTGAGCCCCGCAGCGAGAACAGCCGAAAGCAGAGAATAAGGCAGGTCCAGCGTGCGCCCGTCCATCACCTTCAGGGCGTCGAAGTAGCGGAACGGGGTCAGGAACCCCATCCATTCGATGCCGCCGGCGAGGTCGATGACTGTCTTTAGGAGGAAGGCCCCCAGGATGACCGCGGTCGCGATGCCGGAGGCGCGCGCGGCGCTGCGGGACCACGCCCCCAGGAAC
>DATHTQ010000075.1:0-3518 GCA_035463055.1 Candidatus Limnocylindria bacterium | reverse complement strand
ATACACACTACCGCGTGGGCGGAGCCGGGCGCCAAGTCCCGCTCCCACGCGAGCGCGCACTCGACGTGCAGGAAGCACTCGGCAACGCGCGGGGCGTTGACGGCCCTGGCGGGCTCCGCGGTGAGGCCTGCGGCGGCAATCTCGTCCTCGTCCCATCCGTTGTGCCGGACGGTCGCAAGGCACCTGTCATAGATGTCGAGGGACGGGAAGTTGAGCACCGCGCACCCGGTCTCCCGCAGCGTCCGATACAGGTGGCCGCCCTTGTTCACCCCGGCCAGCAGCGCGTAGAAGCCGCCGTCCTCGCCCAGGAAGCACGACCACGACTGCAGGCAGGCGTTGGGCAGGCCGTTGTCCTTGTACGTCGTCACGAGGAACAGCGGCGAGGGGATGGCGGTCACGAAGTCCATCCACGAGAAGCCGTAGGTTTCCCTGCCCCGCATGGACGGCGGGATTTCGCCATACTCCCTTTTCATGGAAAGCCTCCCTGCGGGTACGTGGATATGCGCGGACGGGCGGCATTTGCCGGGCTGCTGGCGGAGGCGTTTTTGCGTGCCTGGCAGGTGCCTTCCCTGGTTCATCAGCCGGATTGGCGTCAGCCCTCCCCGTCCTTCTGCACGTGCAGCGTGCCGTCCTTCTGCAGCTCCGCGTACAGGACCTCCTTCTCGCTGCCGATGCCTTGCTCCTTCAGCCGCTCCTTCAGCCACTCCTCGTCGAGGCCTTTCTCCCGCAGGGAGACCCGGTCGATCCTACCCCATACGATGAGTGCGCGGGGAAGGTATCCGGCCTCCCCCGCACCGGCCTTCACGTCTTTCCCGGATGCCTCTGACTGGTCCTGCCTCTTCATTACGCTGAACTTGCCGCTGGTTTCCAGGATGGCGTACTCCACGTCCAGCATAGAAAATATGCCCTTCTCACGGAGCATCATGTTGAGGCCGGCGATGCTGGTGCGGGATTTGTCCATTTGTTTCTTGTCAATATTCCCGTTGCGGATGAGGATGGCGGGCTCGCCCTCCACCAGGGTGCGCACGGACTCGAACCGCAGGTTCACCTCGCCCATAAGCACCGTCAGGGCGCACACCGTGATGATTCCGGCAAATTCGTCCGCGTACGTCCCGTTGTCGGAGCTGATGATGCTCCCGGCGATTGATCCGAGGGTGATGCCCGTGATGTAGTGGAAGAACGTCAACTGGCTCATCTGCTTTTTTCCCAGCACCCTCGCCAGGACAAGCAGGACGGCGTAAACCAGGACGGTGCGGACGAGCGTGCCGAGTACTTCCTCCATATAGCTGCTGTCCTCCTTACACGCCCCATCGTACCGCCGCGAAACCGTTACGAAACACCCCTCAGGCGCAGCCGCCGAGCAATTGCTGGTCGCGCGAGAAAAGTTCGGCGTTGATGATGAATATGTCGAATATCCCGCGCTGGATGAAGTAGCGGACGATGACGTCGGACAGGATGCTGCGGGAGAGCGCATACCCCGCGGCGCGCAGCAGGCCCTGGGTCTCGTCCTCATTCAGCTCCAGCGCGACGCACAGCGCCAGCGCGGTACGCTTGCTGGGCATATAGCCCTCGCGGCGCAGCTTGGAGAACAGCCGCCGGTCGATGTTGGCGCGGCGGTACACCTCCGGGTCGGTCAGCCCCTTGCGGTCGATGAGCTCGAGCAGCAGCGCGGAGAACGGACGGTCCAGCACGGTCTCCAGGCCCGGCAGCGCGGGCTTTGCCCGGGCGGGCGCAACGGGGGACGGGCGCAGCGGCGCGGCGGCAGGCGGCTCCTTCTTCCGCCTTGCAGGGGCCGCAGGCGCGGCGGTGTCCATGCCCTCCAGGGCGTCGGGGAAGAATGGTTTTGGCTCTATACTTGGCAGGCTGTACTGCTCCGTATATTCCAGGGCTTCGGAAGGCTTCGTCCGCTTCCTCGGCGCCGGGGCCTCGTCAGGTAAAAGTGTCTCCAGGAGATGGAAGTCCGGCCTGGACAGCCTGGCCTCGTATACATCCTGGTTGTAGTTCAGGATAGCGTCCTCCGGCGGGAACGCGTCCGGGCCCTGGGGCCTGCGCCGCATCCTGTGCTCATGGATCATGCGCCTGCGGCGCTCGCCCTCCGTGCGTTCCGCCGCGAACGCATAGTTGTCGTCGATGTACTGCTGGATGTCGCCCGCGGCTTCCCGGCCGGCGGCGACGGCGTCCCCGCCGAAAAGGGCGAGGGTCACCTCCATGTCATGCTCCTGCAGGAACTCCCGGATGGCCTCCGACGCGACGCGCAGCGCCTCGTCCGGCGGGTAGCCGTAGACGCCGGAGGAAATGAGCGGGAACGCGACGCTCTGCAGGCCGTGCTCCTTCGCCAGCGCGAGGCTGCTTAAGTAGCACGCGCGCAGCGTCTCCTCCTCGCCCTCCCCGCCGCCGCGCCACACCGGACCCGCGGTGTGGATGACGTGCCGGGCCCTGAGGCCGAAGCCCGGCGTGATGACCGCCTCGCCCGGGCGGATGGGGGCGAGGGGGTCGCAGGCGGCCCGCATCGCCTCCTCCCCCGCGGCCCGGAAAATCGCGCCGCACACGCCGCCGCCCATCTGCAGCGCGGTGTTGGCGGCGTTGACGACGGCGTCCGCGTCCATGCGCGTGACGTCCTGGCGTATCATCCAAAAAGGCATTCCATCCCTCCGCGGTCCCCGTATTGGCCTGTGTGCGTATGCTCCGGTTCCGCGCCCATTATACCATATCCCGTCTTGCCACGGCGCGCCCCGCCCGGTTACAATGCGGGGACGGACGGAGGTAATGCATGGGGAACGCGGCGGCAAGGCGGGCGGGGGCGTGACGGGCGCGGGGGCGTGGCTCAGGCGCAACCGGCTCGTGCACACGCTGGTGAGCCTGGAGGGCAACGCGCGCTGGTGCGTGTGGACCGAGCCCATGTGGGGCATCCCGTATTACCTATACATCCCGCTGATGTCCAAGTACATGGAGGCGCTGGGCTTAAGCCCGCTGCAGATCGGCGTGGTCGCCACGGTGTTCGTCGTCAGCCAGATGACGTTCGCGTTCTTCGCGGGCGCGGTGACGGACCGCCTGGGCCGCCGCTGGACGACGACCGCGGTGGACGTGCTGTGCTGGTGCGTGCCGTTCCTGCTGTGGATGAACGCGCGGGGCTTCGCGTGGTTCGTGGTCGCCGCCGCCATCAACGGGCTGTGGCGCATCACCGAGAACAGCTGGGGCCTGCTGCTGGCGGAGGACGCGCCGGAGGGGCTGCTGGTCAACATCTACTCGCTGGTGGCCATCTCGGGGCTGCTGGCGGGGTTCTTTTCGCCGCTGACCAGCCTCCTGGTCGCCCGGTTCTCGCTGGTGCCGGTCATGCGCGGCATCTTCCTGTTCGGCTTCATCGTGTTCACGACCAAGCTCGTCATCCTGCACGTCAAGAGCCATGAGACGGAGACGGGCCGCAAGCGCATGGAGGAGCTGCGCGGCAAGCCGCTCTTCCACTCCGTGCGGGGGAGCATGGGCGTCATCCGGGGGATGCTGTCGCGAAGGGCGCTGAT
>DATHTQ010000074.1:0-5796 GCA_035463055.1 Candidatus Limnocylindria bacterium | reverse complement strand
CGTCGTGGCGAAGGATGTGGCGCAGGCCATCCGCACGGGCGCGGCCCCGAAGGCAGCCGCCCCCGCCCCGGCCCCCGGGCCCGCCGCGCAGGCGGTTCCCGCGGCCGGTCCCGTTGCCGTCGCCGGCGAGGGGGACGAGGTCGTCAAGATGTCGAAGATGCGCAAGGTGGTCGCGGACCGCATGAGCGCGTCGGCGAGGGAAATCCCCTCCGTCTCCCAGAACGTCCGCGCGGACGTGACCAAGCTGCTCGCGCTGCGCGCGCAGGTCAACGAGGGCCGGGAGAACCGCATCTCCCTCAACGACTTCGTCCTCAAGGCTACCGCCAAGGCGCTCCTGCGCCATCCCGAAATCAACAGCGCGCTGGACGGGAACGGGAATATCATCCGCTACCGGCACGCGCACATCGGCGTCGCGGTGTCCGTGCCCGGCGGCCTGATGGTGCCCGTCCTGCGCAACGCCGAGGCCAAGGGGCTGGAGGCGCTTGCGGAGGAAGCCCGCGGCCTGGCCGCGCGCGCCCGCACGGGGTCGCTGGAGGGCGCGGAGCTGCAGGGCTCCACCTTCTCGGTATCCAACCTGGGCATGTACGGCGTCACGAGCTTCACCCCCATCATCAACCAGCCCAACGCCGCCATCCTGGGTGTCTGCGCGGTCGAGGACCAGCCCGCCCTGGACGGCGAGGGCCGCCTGTACAACCGCAAGGTGATGACCCTCTGCCTCACCTACGACCACCGGCTCATCGACGGCGCGGAGGCCGCGGCCTTCGAGCAGACCCTCAAGGCCCTGCTGGAGGAGCCGCTCAACATCCTGCTGTAACGGCGCCCGCGGGCGCGCACGAGAAAGGACCATGACAGCAAACATGGGAGACACCAGGAACATCGTCATCATCGGCGGCGGGCCCGGGGGGTACGTCGCCGCCATCCGGGCGGCGCAGCTAGGCGCCGATGTCACGCTGGTCGAGAGGGACAAGGTCGGCGGCACGTGCCTGAACGTGGGCTGCGTGCCCACCAAGGCGATGCTGCACGCCGGGGAGATGTACCGCCAGATGCTCCACGGCGCCGCCTCGTACGGCATCCTGGCGTCCGGGGTGCGCTTCGACTGGGCGCAGGTGCTGGGCAGGAAGGACGCAATCGTCACCCGGCTGGTGAACGGCGTCACCGGGCTCCTCAGGAAGAACAAGGTCAAGGTCGTAGCCGGCGAGGGCCGCCTGGGCGCGGGGAAGACCGTCGTGGTCAGCGCCGGCGGCAAGGACGCGCAGACCCTGCCCTACGACAAGCTCATCATCGCCTCGGGCTCCGTGCCCGCGGTGCCGCCCATCCCCGGCGTGAAGGACAACCCGGACTGCATCGACTCCACCGGCGCGCTGTCACTGCGGGAGGTGCCGGGCGAGCTCGTGGTCATCGGGGGAGGGGTCATCGGCATCGAGTTCGCCAACGCCTACGCCAACTTCGGCTGCAAGGTGACGGTGCTGGAGATGATGGACAAAATCCTCCCGCTCATGGACGAGCAGCTGTCCGCCATGCTGCGCGCGAGCCTGGAAAAGGAAGGCGTCGCCATCCACACGGGGGCGAAGGTGCTGGGCGTGGAGAAGCAGGGCGGGAAGAACGTCGTGCGCGCGGAGCTGAGCGGCAAGACGGAAAGCTACCCCGCGGACAAGGTGCTCGTGGCGGTCGGCCGCCGGACGGACACCGCCGCCCTGGGCCTGGACGCGCGGGGCATCCGGCACGACCGCGGCCGAATCCTGGTGAACGAGAGCATGCAGACCAACGACCCCGACGTCTACGCCATCGGCGACTGCCTGGGCCAGGTCATGCTGGCGCACGTCGCGTCCGCGATGGGGGAAGTTGCCGCCGAGCACGCGATGGGCCACCATGCCGCCTACGACGGCAGGACCAACGCCTCCTGCGTCTACACCTCCCCGGAGTTCGCGGGGACGGGGTACACCGAGGCCGAGCTCAAGGCGAAGGGCGTCGAGTACAGGGCCGGGCTGTTCCCCCTGGGCGGGAACGCCAAGACCATCATCGAGAACGGGGGCCAGGGAACCGTCAAGGTGCTCGTGGGGCGGGAGTTCGGGGAGATCCTGGGCGTCCACATCCTGGGCCCGCGCGCCACGGACCTCATCGCCGAGGCGGCGCTGATGATCGGGATGGAGGCCACCGTGGACGAGGTCGTCGCGACCATCCACGCGCACCCGACCGTGTCGGAGGCCGTGCGCGAGGCCGTGCTGGCGGCGGACGGCCGCGCCATCCACAAGTAATGCCAAGCATGGCGGGAGGGCTGCCGGGCGTATGCCGCGGCAGCCTCCCTTTTTTGAACGCATGACGCAGTCCGTATTGCTGACCCAGATGAGCAACGCCGGCGTATGCATTGCGGGCGGCGGTAGCCTGTGGCTGGTGGACGCGATGCACGGCGGTGTGGGCCCATACCCCGGCACTACCCCCGCAGGCATGGCAACCGTCGCGGCGCAGGCGCAGGGAAGGATGGTCCGGCTGGCCCTGACCCACCTGCACCCCGACCATGCCGGGGCGGAGCAGATCCGCAGGCTGGCGGACATGGTGCCGCTGACGGTGTACTGCGCGGACCCCCACATCCGGGAATGGGACCTGGGGAAGGCGGGGCTGGTCCCGCTCGCGGACGGCGTGGCCGTAACCACTGATGGGGACAGCCTGACGGCCGTTCCCGTCCCGCACCTGAGCCCGGGGCGCTTCACGCTGCCCCACTACGCGCTTCTGCTGGAAATTGCTGATGTCCGCCTGGCATTCTGCGGGGACGGCGCGCCGGACGCGGACGCCTTCGGATCTTACGGCGGCATCCTCACGCGCGCCGACGCCGCAGTTTGCTGCTACGCGTACGGCTTCACCCGGCGCAACCTCGCGTTCTGCGGGCAAACCCTCCGCCCTCGCATCCTTGTCCTCAACCACATCCCGCCTCCGGGCACGGACGCGAGGGACGCCTGCGCCGCGCTGCGGGACTTCCTCCAAAAAGCGCAGCCGCCCATGCCCGTCCACGCCTTCTGCCGGGAGGGCGACGCCGTGCGCATCGGCCATGGCTGAGTTCTTCCTCGTGCCGCCGCCGGGAGGCGACCCGTTCGAGAGCCAGGCATACGAGGAGCTGGTGTTCCGGCGCGCGCGCGGGCGCAGCCTGCTCATGCTGTGGGAGAACCCCCTCGCCGTCGTGATCGGCAAGCACCAGAACCTCTTCGGCGAGGTCAACGCCTGGGAAGCCTGGCGGCGCGGGCTGCCCGTGGTGCGCCGCGAGTCCGGCGGCGGCGCGGTGACCCACGCGCCGGGGAACCTCAACTACACCATGGTCACGGACGAGGCGGACGGCTGGTCCGCGGACGCGTTCGCGGGCCTCGTCGCCCAGGCGGTGCGGGGGCTGGGCGCGGACGCGCAGGTGTTCGGCTCCGCGGCCATCGCGGTGTCCGGGCGCAAGGTGTCCGGCAGCGCGCAGCGCATCGCGCAGGGGCGCGTCCTGCACCACGGCACGCTGCTCTTCGACGCGGTCCTGCGGAGCGTGGACAGGGCGCTCGCCCGCTCGCCGCATGTCGTCTCCTCCCGGGGGACCAGGTCCAAGCCCGCAGCCATCGGCAACATCCGCCCCTTCCTGCGGCGGGACATGGGCCTGCCGGAATTCAAGGCGGCCCTGGCCGACGCGCTGTGCGGCGGCAGCACGATGGAAACCGGGATCACGGCGGAGGAAGCGCGGGAGCTGGCGCGGGACAAGTACCGCTCCCCGGAATGGATGTACGGCCGCAACCCCGCGTTCGAGTGGAGGAAGGAGTTCTTCTGGCGCAGCGCGGCGCATGCGCTGGAGTACGCGAGCGAAGGGGGAAGGATTTCCCGAATTTCGCTTACGCCCGCCAAAACGCCCGCTGCCTCAGCCTTGGAGACATTGGTGGGGGCGTACCTCCATCCCCCCGCGGTGGCCGCCGCCTTGTCCGAAACACTTGGCGCGCGCGATGCGGAGTCACTTGCGCCGCATTTCTTCGGGTAGCAGGCGCCGCGGCCCGCAGGGCCTTTCCGGGGAAAGCCGGCGCGCGGCCGGTTGCTTGAACACGGGCCTAGGATATGGTAAACTGTCATCCGTTACACGCATACAGGGCTGAAAGCCCATTTTTTCAGGGGGAGAAGCATGGCGGACTACGCAACAAAGGACATCAGGAACATCGCCCTCATGGGTCATGGCAGCGAGGGCAAGACGACGCTGAGCGAGGCGATGCTCTTCGCTGCCGGAAACACTGACCGCCAGGGAAGGGTGGAGGACGGCAACACGACCACCGACCACGACCCGGAGGAAACAAGGCGCCACATCTCCATCAGCGCCGCCATGGCCCCCGTCGAATGGAAGAACACCAAGATCAACGTCATAGACGTGCCCGGCTACTTCGACTTCATCGGCGAGTCCGTGGGGCCGCTGCGCGTTGCGCGCACCGTCGGCATCGTCGTGAGCTCCGTCGGCGGCGGGATGACCGTCGGCGCGGAGAAGGCGTGGAACGCCGCGTCCAGGCAGGGCAGCGGCCGCGTGTTCATCGTCAACCAGATGGACCGCGAGAACGCCGACTTCGAAAAGGTGCTGAACGGCCTGCGCGACAAGTTCGGCAGCAGCGTCGTCCCGCTCATCGTCCCCATCGGGGCGGCGTCCTCGTTCAAGGGCGTCGTCAACCTGCTGGAGAACAAGGCGTACGAAGGTGCGGGCAAGGGCCTCAAGGAGGCCGAAGTCCCGGCCAACCTGCAGTCCCTGGCCGAGCAGTACCTCCAGGTCATCACCGAGGCCGCGGCCGAGTCGGACGACGCGCTGCTGGAGAAGTTCTTCGAGGAAGGCGCGCTGAGCCACGAGGAGACCCTCGTCGGTTTCCGCAAGGGCGTCCAGTCAGGCCGCATCGTGCCGGTCCTGTGCGCCTCCGCCGTGACCGGCGTGGGCGTGGCGAAACTGCTGGACTTCATGAAGGACTACCTCGACTCCCCCGAGGGCACCGTGGCCGAGGGCGCCAACCCCCGCAGCGGCGAGCCTGCCCAGCGCAGGTGCGACAACGCGGAGCCCTTCTCCGCCTTCGTGTTCAAGACCCTGGCCGACCCGTTCGTGGGCAAGCTGTCCCTGTTCCGCGTGATGTCCGGGACCCTGACGCCCCAGACCACGCTGTTCAACTCCACCCAGGACAGGACGGAGAAGTCCGGCGGGCTGTTCATGCTGCGCGGCAAGAAGCAGATTCCCGTGCAGCTGCTGAGCGCGGGCGACATCGGCGCGCTGAGCAAGCTGTCCGCCACCGCGACCGGCGACACGCTGTGCGACCCGAACGCCCCCATCCGCTATCCGGAGCTCACCTTCCCCGCGCCCACCTTCACCAAGGCCATCTTCGCCGCCAAGCAGGGTGAGGAGGACAAGGTCTTCTCCGGCCTCTCCCGCCTGCAGGAGGAAGACCCGTCCATCAAGGTGGAGAAGAACAGCGAGACCACCGAGACCCTGCTCTCCGGCCAGGGTGAGCTGCACCTGGACGTGATCAAGGCCAAGATCCAGAGCAAGTTCGGCGCCGCCGCCAACCTGGAGGACCAGCGCATCCCCTACCGCGAGACCATCCGAAAGACGGTCTCCGCGCAGGGCCGCCACAAGAAGCAGACCGGCGGCCACGGCCAGTTCGGCGACGTGTGGATCGAGTTCTCCCCCCTGGGGGACACCAACGTCCAGTTCGAGTTCGTGGACGCGGTCGTGGGCGGCGTCGTGCCGCGCAACTTCATCCCCTCGGTTGAAAAGGGCCTGCGCGAGAACATCGTGCGCGGCGTGCTGGCGGGCTACCCGAT
>DATHTQ010000073.1:0-3200 GCA_035463055.1 Candidatus Limnocylindria bacterium | reverse complement strand
GATGTACATCGTCGCGGGGGAGAAGCTCCTTGCGCAGATCCCCGCAACGGACATCGTTCGCCTGAAGGAACAGGCGACCAAGAGCGGCGACACGCTGGACGCGCAGAAGGCAAGCGACCTGGAGCAGGCGGCCGACCGGTTCGAGAAGAAGCTGCACGACCTGAAGCTCACGCGGCAAATCTCGTTGCAGATGGCGCCGCAGATCCGGCTGCTGCAGAACAACAACTCCCTGCTCATCGAGCGCATCCAGTCCACCCTGGTCAACACCCTGCCGCTGTGGAAGAACCAGATGGTCCTCGCCATCGGGATGCAGCACAGCCAGCAGGCGATGCAGGCGCAGCGCAGCGTCACCAACATGACCAACGAGCTGCTCAAGAAGAACGCCGAGACGCTCAAGCAGGGCACCATCGAGACCGCCCAGGAGGCCGAGCGCGGCATCATCGACATCGAGACGCTGGTGCAGACCAACAAGTCGCTCATCGACACGATGAACGAGGTGGTCCGCATCCAGGCGGAGGGCCGGCAGAAGCGCGCCGAGGCCGAGAAGACCCTTGCGCGCATGGAAAACGAGCTCAAGAACAGGCTCATCAACGGCTGACGCGCCGGATGACGGGCCGGCAAAGGGTAGAAGCATGAAGAGAAGTTCCGCGGCCGTACTGGGCGTCCTTGTGCTGCTCGCGTTCGCGGCCGCGTCCCTGGCGTACGGCGCCTACAAGGGATACGGGGCGGAAAAGGCCCGGGTGGAGAGTGCGCTCACGTCGCTGGACGCGACGTATTCCGCGCGGGTGGAGACGGGCAACAACATCCTGACCGTCGCGCGGCGGCACGCCGCTTCCGACCATCCGCTGCTCGCGGCGGTGCGGGACGAGGTCACAGCCCTGTCGGCGTCCGGGCCGCGGCCGCAGAAGGCACAGGCCAACGCGCGCCTGGAGGAAAGCGCCCGCGCGCTGCTCAAGGAGCTGGAAGCGCTGCCTTCCGTCAGGCAGGACGCGCGCGACTACGCCTACGTGACGGGGCTCCTGCCACAGGCGCTGGACCAGAGCGCGCAGTGGGCCGACGCCGCCAAGTACAACGAGGCCGCCGCGGCTTTCAACCAGCGCCTGACCGGCACGCTGGCGGGCCGGCTGGCGCGCCTGCTCGGCATATCCGAGGCCGCCGTCATGAGCGCGGCGGGGAGGCCCTGAGATGAAGAGAACCCTGCTCGCGGCGATGCTGCTCATCGCGGTGTTCACCATCAACGTATCCGCTTCCTCCCCGACACCCACGGCCCCGCGTTTCGCGCAGACCGTCAGCGACACCGCGGACGTGCTGGACGCGCAGCTGGTCACCGACCTGCACGCGTTCAGCGAGGAGATCCTGGCCAAGGCCGGCATCGAATTAAAGGTGCTGACCCGCCACTTCCTGGGCGGCGCGCAGGCGCCCGCCTACGCGCGGGACGTGCTGGCGTCCTACCCCGAGAGCACCCGCACGCTGCTGGTCGTGCTCGTCGTCGGCGAGGAGACCTACGCGTCGGCCCTGGGCGCGACGGCGGCGAACGTCGTCAGCGCGGAGACGGTGGACACCCTGCTGGCCGGCTCCTTCCGCGCGCCCTACCTGGCGCGTGATTACAGCCGCGCGCTGGCGGCCTTCGCGCTGCGCCTGGCGCGGCAGATCCAGACCAACACCGGCGCGCGCATCAACACTTCCGGGATGTTCGCCGCCTACTCCGAGACCGCCGCAGCTACCACGGCCCCCCAGGCGCCCCAGGCGACCCGCCGGCCCATGCAGGACTGGCTGGACGAGTTGGACAGCATCTTCCGCGTCCCCTCCGAGAACGCGGGCAACGCCGAGCGCTACCAGGAGCGGACCCGCCAGGCGGAGGAGCGCGGCGGCGACGGCCTTGGGTTCATCCCCATCATCGTGATCGGCTACGTCCTCTTCCGCATCTTCGGCCGCAGGGCCGGGCGAGGCGGCTGCGGCCCCCTGGGGTGGATCTTCGGCACCTGGGGTGCGAGCAGGATATTCCGCCGCCGCTGGTAAGGTGCGCATCGTCCTCATCAGCCTGGACGCGGTCTTCGCGGCCGACTCCGCCTTCCTGCTGACCCTGCCCGCCCTGGGCAGGCTCGCGCGGGAAGGCGTTTTCTGCGGGGACATGCGGACGGTCTACCCTTCGCTCACCTACCCCGCGCACACCACGTTCGTCACCGGGTGCTACCCGGACCGGCACGGCATCGGGCACAACGGGCCGTTCCTGCCGTCGCTGCCCCCGGCGTCCCGCCCGTGGTACTGGGACGCGAAGGACATCCGGGTCCCGACGCTGTTCACCCAGGCCGCCAAGGCGGGGCGGGAGTGCGCGGCCATCCTCTGGCCTGTCACCGGGCACGCGCGCCATATCCGCTGGAACTTCCCCGAGGTGCTGGCCCTGCCCGGGGAGAGCCAGATCCTCAAGGTGCTGTCCTACGGCAGCGCGATGTGGCTGCTTGGAAACGAGCTCCGCTTCGGGAGGCGGCGGCGCGGCGCGGAGCAGCCTTTCCTGGACGACTACGCGACCGCCGTCGCCGAGTCCCTCATCCGCAGGCAGTACGCGCCCCAAAAAGGCCTGGGCCGCAAGCAGGACGTGAAGGCCGGAAGGCGCGACGCCCTGCGGCACATGCCGGATTTGCTCGCCCTGCACCTGGTGGACTGCGACGCGATGCGCCACCAATACGGCACGTTCAGCCAGGAGGCGAAGGACGCGCTCACGCGGCTGGACGACAAGGTGGGCCGCGTCATCCGTGCGCTGGAAGAGCGGGAAGCGTTGGACGCCACGGTCCTGGCGGTCGTCACCGACCACGGCCAGGACGACATCACCGGCACGCTGCCGCTGGACGCGTGGCTGAAGGCCAACGGCGTCCCGGCGCGCGCGCAGAGCCTGGGCTTCGGCGCGTACCTGCGCATGGACCGCGGGGACTACCTGCCGGTGCTGGACGCGATTCAGAGGAACATGGCGGAGCTGCGCCTCGCCCGCGTGTACACGCGCGAGGACCTGCGCGCCATGCATGCGCCGGAGGACGTGCTGCTTGCCGTGGAGCCGCAGGCCGGCCTCGCGGTGGTGGACGGCGAGGATGACGAGCCGCACGCCGCCACCCACGGGTTCGGCCCGGACCACCCGGGTACGCGGTGCCTGATGTGGCTGCGGGGCCCTGGCATCCGCAAGGGGTGGACGCTTCCTGGCTGCGGCG
>DATHTQ010000072.1:0-8843 GCA_035463055.1 Candidatus Limnocylindria bacterium | reverse complement strand
ATGAGCTCGACCAGCGCCGCCGCGGCCATCGCGGAGGCGGAGCCGACCTCGGCCTGGCAGCCGCCCGCGGCGCCGGCAATCAGCGCGTTGTTGGCGATGACGTAGCCGACGGCGCCCGCGCAGAAGAGCGCGGCGACGAGGTCCGCGTCCCCCTTGCCCAGCTTCTCGCCCGCGGCGAGCAGCACGCCCGGCAGCACCCCGCACGAGCCCGCGGTGGGCGTCGCGCACACCAGGCCCATGCCGGCGTTGACCTCGTTGACGCCGACGGCGTAGGTAAGCGCCCGCAGGAACGTTTCGCCCGCGATGCCGTGCCCCGCCGCGGCGTAGTCGCGCAGTTTGCGGGCGTTGCCCCCGGTCATCCCGGAGTGGGAGCGCACGCCCTCCATGCCCCGCGCGGCGGCGGCCCGCATGACGCGCAGCGACGCCTCCATCTCGGCGAGGATGTCGGCCTCGGGGCGGCCGCTCTCCTGCGTCTCCTGCTCCAGCATGACGCGGGAGATGGGCTTCCCGCCCTCCTGCGCCAGCGCCACCAGTTCCTGGATATTGCGGAACGGCATGCCTCAGCCCTCCTCGTCCAGCACGACGGTCTTGAAGATGTTGGGCTGCGCGCGCACGAGGGCCGCCACTTCCGCGGGCACCTTCTGGTCGGTCTCGATGACCATCAGCGCGTCGCGCCCGCGCTCGCTGCGGGAGACCTCCATGTGGCTGATGTTGATGCGCTCGCGCGCCAGCAGGCCCGTCACGGAGGCCACGGCGCCGTAGGCGTCGCGGTGGAAGATGAGCAGCGCGGGGGCCTCGCCGGAGAGGCGCAGGTCGAACCCGTCCACGCGCACCGCCTGCACCATGCCGCCGCCCAGGGACACGCCGGTCATGTCCACCGCGTCGTTTCCGGCGCGCAGCCGGATGCGCACGGTGTTGGGGTGCGGGGGGACGGCCTCCTCCTCGGTGAACGCGAAGCGCAGGCCCATGTCCCCCGCCAGCGCGTAGGCCTGGGGGATGCGCGGGTCGGAGGTGGACAGGCCCAGCACGCCAGCGAGCACCGCGACGTCGGTCGCGTGGCCCCGCCAGGTGCGCGCGAAGGACCCGAAGAACCCGATGTCCGCCTCCTCGGGCAGCCTGCCGAACAGGCGGCGCGCGAGGCGGCCGATGCGCACCGCGCCGGCGGTATGCGAACTGGACGGCCCGACCATGACCGGGCCGATGATGTCAAACACGCTGCGGTACTTCAAGCGATGCCTCCCGGGCGCGGCGCGCCCACGGGCATATTGTATACGCTTTCGGGAAGGAAATGAACCGCCCCCGGGCCGTGCCGGAGGCGGGGCATGCCTATACCTTTCGTACGGGGTGGCGGATGACGGTCCGCATCGCCTCCGGCGCGGCCTTGCGCGGGTCGCTCAAATCGATCTCGTGGTGGCGGCGGGCGCCGGTGAAGTCCTCCATATGGCCGCTTGCACGGATGAAGCGCGAGAGCGCGGCGACGGTGGCGGGCTCGGCGTCGTAGGGGCCGACGTGCATCACCTGGGCGCACAGCCCCTCGGCGAAGCGCTCCAGCCGCACGGCGCCCATGGCGGGCAGTGCCTTCTTCCGCGCCAGGCGCGCCCGCGCGTCCTCCACGACCTCAGGGGTCACGAAATCCGGCTGGCGGACCATCATCGTCCACACGAACAGCCCTTTGTCCGCGACCGGCGCGCCGCCGCCCAGGAACGCGCCGCCGTCGTCCAGGCGCCACAGGCCCTCCAGCGGCGGGACGACGTACTCGAACCATCCGTCCGGTAGCGCGCCCTGCTTAAAGCCCATCTTTATCGCGTAGGACAGGGAATAGAGCGCCTCCACCGCCTGGGCGTACGCCACGCTCCCGTTGGGGTCGCCCCGGCCGTCCGCCATGAGGAACGCCATTTCGGGTACGTCCACGATGTCCGGCTTCGCCCCGGGCGCGTACAGGCGCTTGTCCGTTTTCTTGAAATCGACCGGCATGTTACGTCCTCTTGCGCGAGAGCGACAGCATCGACAGCGCGGAGAACACGGCGAACGTGCCCGCCAGCACCAGCACGTGCTCCAGCGCCGTGAAGGTGTGCCCGAAGAGCGTGAGCGTCGTGCCGGAAAACTCCCGGAACCATCCGTTGGCCGTGGGCGGCGCTCCGGCGAACACGGTGCGTGTCGGCTCCTCCATGAGCACCTGGCGCAGCAGCGCCGCGGCGTGGGCGGTGGGGACGAACTTGATGACGCCCTGCACTGCCTGGGGCAGCTGGCCCAGGGGCATGTAGATGCCGGTGAGGAAGCCCAGCAGCGTGCCGATGAGCGTGCTGGCGGTGCCGAAGGCGTTCTGGCTGCGCAGGAAGGAAATGAGGAACAGCACCATGGAGGTGTTCGCCAGGGCGGAGAGCGCGATGACCCCCAGGGTCCTGAGCAGCACGCCCAGCCCGGGCACGGCCCCGCCGCGCAGCGCGACGTAGGCGACGCCCAGCGCCATGGTGAACAGGCTCATGATGAGGCCGATGACGTACGCGCCCAGGATGTATCCCCCGGTCAGCGCGGGGCGGGACAGGGGCGAGGAATAGAAGTCCTTGATGATCTTGCGCGCGCGGTCGTCCACCATGGTGCCGTACGCGCCCATCGTCGCGGTCACCGACACGACCGACAGCAGGCCCGCCATGAGCCAGCTGTCCATGAGCCAGCGCGCGCCGGGCCGCCCCGCGAAGATGTCGGAGTTCAGCCAGCTGTCGCCCAGGAACAGCGCGTAGAGCATGATGATGAGCAGGACCGACAGCAGGGAGAAGAACACCGCGGCCCGGTCACGGAAGTACACCCGCAGGTTGCGCAGGAACAACGCCTTCATTCCCGTATCTCCTTTCCGGTCACCGCGAGGAAGACGTCGTCCATGCTGCCGCGCGTCACCTCGAAGCCGGCGAGGTGGGGGCGGCAGGCCTCGATGACGGGCAGCGCCTCCAGCGAGGTCGCGACCGAAAGCGTCAGGGTCTCCGCCACCTGCCGGTACGCGAGGCCGCGCGCGTCCAGGATGCGCGTCACCTGTTCCGGGTCCGCGCACACGAGGGTCAGCTTGTCGGCGGTGTACTCCTCCTCCAGCTGGGAGGGCGTGCCCTTGGCCGCGATGCTCCCCTCGTCGATGATGATGACGTAGTCCGCCCCGGCGGCCTCCTCCATGTAGTGCGTCGTGAGGAACAGCGTCATGCCGTACTGCTTCTGGAAGCCCCGGATGGTCTCCCACACGCTCATGCGGGTCTGCGGGTCCAGGCCCGTTGTCGGCTCGTCGAGGAACAGGACGTCCGGCTTGTGGACCAGCGCGCGCGTGATGTCGCACCGGCGGCGCTGCCCGCCGGACAGCTTGCCGTAGGGGCGCTTCAGGATGCCGGTCACGCCGACGTCCGCCGCGGCCTTTTCCACCGCCTCGTCCAGCGCCCTGCCCGACAGGCCGTACAGCCCGCCCCTCGCCCTGAGGTTCTCCTCCACGGTCAGCAGCGGGTCCAGCAGGTTGTCCTGGAACACCGCGCCGATCCTGCGGCGGATGCCCGCGTCGTCCCTGCCCAGGCGCAGGCCGTCCACGACGGCCTCGCCCGCGTCGGGCTTCAGGAACGTGCAGAGCATGTCGATGGTGGTGGACTTGCCCGCGCCGTTGGGACCCAGCAGCGCGAACATCTTCCCTTTTTCCACGTAAAAGTCGATGCCCCGCACGGCCTGCACCTCGCCGTAGGACTTCCTCAGGCCCCTGACCTCGATGATTTTCTCCATGCGCCCCCTCCGGCCCCGGCCAAACGAATCCGCACGGATGATAGGCGGAAAAATATCCGGTGTCAACGACTTGGGCGGGCGCACGCAAAAGCCCGGCGGCCGGGGCGGCGCGCCGGGCTGAGCGTGTGCGGGGAAGGGCTTACTCCTCGCCTTCCAGCACCCTGTCTATCCTCTCGAGCGCGTCCTGCGGCAGCGCGACGCCGGACGCCAGCACGTTCTCCTCGATCTGGTCCGGCCGGCTCGCGCCGACCAGCGCGCTGGCGACGTTCTGCAGGCGCAGCACCCACGCCAGCGCCATGCGGGTCAGCGGGATGCCCAGGTCGTCCGCCACCTTGCCCAGGCGCTTCGCCAGGTCCACGTTCTCCTCTGTCAGGGAGTGCTTGATGAACACGTTCATCTTGTCGCTCGCGGCGCGGCTGTCCCCCGGCGCCTCGCCGGGCTTCTTGTACTTGCCGGTCAGAAGCCCTTGCGCCAGCGGGGAGAACACCACCTGGCCGATGCCGTTGCGCTCGGACACCGGGACGACCTCGCGCTCGATGGCGCGGTGCATGAGGCTGTACCTGGGCTGGCTGGCCACGAAGCGGTTGAGCAGGAACCGGTCGGCGACCCGCGCGGCCTCCTCGATCTGGGCGGCGGTCCATTCGCTGATGCCGCCGTAGAGCACCTTGCCCTGGCGGATGAGGTCGTCGAACGCGCGCAGCGTCTCCTCCACCGGGGTGTTGGGGTCGTGCCGGTGGCAGTAGAGGATGTCCACGTACTCCAGCCCCAGGCGCTTCAGGCTCGCGTGCACCGACTCCATGATGTGCTTGCGGGACAGCCCGGAATGGTTGGGCAGGTCCGCCATGGGGAAGAACACCTTGGTCGCCAGCACGTAAGTGCTGCGCTCGCGCTTTTTCAGCGCCCGGCCGACCACCTTCTCCGCCTCGCCGCGGTTGTAGACGTTGGCGGTATCGAAGAAGTTGACCCCCAGGTCGTACGCCCTGTCCATCGTGCGGATGGACGTCTCGTCGTCCACCCCGTTGCCGTAGGTCAGCCAGCTGCCCAGCGAAATCTCGCTGACCAGCAGGCCCGAGGAACCCAGCCTCCTGTACTGCATGGCCTCTCCTTATGGTTGTCGTTATGGAATCAGGTCTTCACCCGGTCCAGGCGAACGAGGTCTTCCCCGGAGATGTCGAAGTCGAACACCCCCGTGTTCTCGCGGATGCGGTCCGGGTTGCCGGACCTGGGCAGCGGCAGGAAGCCGCGCTGCAGGCACCAGCGGATGGCGAGCTGCGCGACGGTGCGGCCGTATTTTCGGGCCAGGTCCTTCATTTCCCGGGAAGAGAAGATCTCGCCCGCGCCCAGCGGGCTGTACGCCTCGAGCAGCATGCCCTCCTCCCGCGAGTATGCCACGACGTCCTCCTGGGTATAGCCGGGCAGCAGCCGGATCTGGTTGACCATGGGCTTGACCCGCGCGGTCTTGAGCAGCGCCTTGGTATGCTCCGGGCGGAAGTTGCTGACACCGATGGAGCGTACCTTGCCCGCCTCCAGCAAATCCTCCATGGCGCGCCAGCTTTCGGCGTTCATTTGCCGCCAATTCTCCTTGAACGGGGCGGGCGCGGGCCAGTGGATGAGGAACAGGTCCGCGTAGGGGGTGCCCAGCTTGCGCAGGCTCTCGTCCAGGGAGTCCATGGTCTCGCGGTACCCGCGCACGTCGTTGGCGAGCTTGGTGGTGATGAAGACTTCCTCGCGGGGGACCCCGCTCTCCTTCACCGCCGCGCCCACCATCTCCTCGTTGTAGTACATCTGCGCGCTGTCCAGGTGGCGGTAGCCGGTTTCCAGCGCCGTGAGGAACGCGCGCTTTCCGTGCTCGCCGCGCAGCTCCGCGGTGCCGAACCCGACGCACGGGATGCCGGTCCCGTTGTGCAGGGTGAAAGTATCCGTCAGCGACTTCATCCGTCCTCCTTATAGGCCTTGTGTCACCAGGTGATGCGGTCCGGGTCGGCGGAGGTGCCCGCCGCGCCGGTCAGGCCGGCCATCATTTCCACGTCCTGCGGATCCAGCTCGAAGTCGAACACCTGGGTGTTCTCCCGGATACGCTCCGGCGTGACGGACTTGGGCAGCGGCAGGTAGCCGCGCTCCAGGCTCCAGCGGATGGCGATCTGGGCGATGGTGCGGCCGTACTTGTCCGCCAGCGCCTGCATCTCGGGCACGTCGAAGATGCGGCCCACGCCCAGCGGGCTGTATGCCTCCAGCAGCATCCCCTGGGAGCGGCTGTAGCGCACGACCTCGTCCTGGGTGTCGCCGGGGCACAGCCGGATCTGGTTGACCACCGGCATCACCTTCGCGGTCTTCTTGAGCGCCTCGACGTGCTTCCCGTGGAAGTTGCTCACGCCCAGCGCGCGGATGCGCCCGTCGCGGTGCAGGTCCTCCATCGCGCGCCAGCTCTCGGCGTTGCTCTTTTCCCATGTGTCCCGGAAGTCGAAGGGCACCGGCCAGTGCACCAGGAACAGGTCCACGTAGTCCGTGCCCAGTTTGCGCGCGCTGGCGTTGAAGGCGTCGATGGTCTGCTGGTAGCCGCGCACGGAGTTGGTCAGCTTGGTCGTGAGGAACACGCTGTCGCGGCGCAGGCCGCTCTCGCGCACCGCGCGCCCGACGCTCTCCTCGTTGTGGTAGCCCTGCGCGGTGTCCACGTGCCGATAACCCGCCTCCAGCGCGTGCTTGACGGCGTTCACGGCCTCGTCCCCAGGCTCCACCTGCCAGGTCCCGAAGCCCACGCAGGGGATTTCCACCCCGTTCTGCAGGGTGTAGGTGTCGGTCAGTGCGTTCATTTGTCTCTCCTCGCGTTTTATGGGGGCGATGCCCTCTGGCTATCTTAACCGCCCGGGCGCGCGCTCAATCGCGGGGCCGCGCGCCACGGGCGCGGGAAAGGCCTGCGCGCCCCCGAAATAAAGACATTTGCCTACTGTCTTGACGGATTGGTTTTTGCGTCTATAATCTGCGTTGGCATCATATCCGATAATGGCCTCTCACATCCCGCGCAGCCTTGGAAAAACGCGGGGCGGCGGTTCCCGGCCCGTCAGCGCGCGGGCCCCCTGTCCCGGCATTCCCCCGGCAGCACGCGGCCGAAGCCGCGCTTGCAATATGGTTGGGAGGTAACCTGTATGACCGGAGTCCCGCTGCTCATCGCCTTCGTGGTGGCCATCGTCCTGATGATCCTGCTGATCTCCAAGTTCCGCGTCCACGCCTTCCTGTCGCTGATGCTCGTGTCCCTCGCCTTCGCCATCGTGGGCGGCATCCCGCTGACCGACATCCCGTCGGTCATCGGCGCCGGCTTCTCGGGCACGTTCACCTCCATCGGCATCGTCATCATCCTGGGCGCGCTGGTCGGCACGCTGCTGGAGAAGACGGGCGCGGCCCTGAAGATGGCGGACGTCGTGGTGCGCGCGGTCGGCAAAAAGCACCCCGAGGCCGCGATGCTCATCATGGGCTGGATCGTTTCCATCCCCGTCTTCTGCGACTCCGGCTTCGTCATCCTCAACCCCATCCGCCGCGCGCTGGTCAAGCGCACGGTCACCAGCTCGGTGGCGGCGACGGTCGCGCTGTCCATGGGCCTGTACATCTCCCACTGCTTCATCCCGCCGACGCCCGGCCCCATCGCCGCGGCCAACGCGCTCTACGGCGGCATCGCGCAGCCGGTCAACCTGCTGCAGGTCATGGGCATCGGCGCGGCCTGCTCCATCCTGCCCCTGCTGGTCGCCTACGTCTTCGCGCTGTTCATCGGCAAGCGCGTGAAGTCCGCCGACGAGGCCGCGGACAACGGCGAGGTCGTGCAGACCTACGAGGAACTCGTCAGGAGCTACGGCAAGCTGCCCGGCGCCGCGATGTCCTTCGCGCCCATCGTCGTGCCCATCATCCTCATGGGCCTGGCCTCCGCCCTCAACATGGCCAGCGCCGCCGTCCCGTTCTTCGCCTTCCTGGGCACCCCCATCATGGCGCTGGCCGTGGGCGTGGTCCTGGGCGTCATCCTGCTGTTCATGATGGGCAAGGGCAAGGACTTCTACGCGCTGACCGACTCCACCCTGCGCCTGGTGGGCCCCATCCTCTTCGTCACCGCCGCCGGCGGCGTGCTGGGCCGCGTCATCGCGACCACCGACATGGTCAACTTCATCAAGAACAACGCGCTGCAGCTGTCCTCGCTGGGCCTGCTGTTCCCGTTCCTGCTGGCCGCCATCCTGAAGACCGCGCAGGGCTCCTCCACGGTCGCCATCACCACGACGGCCGGCATTCTGGCCCCCCTGATGGCCACCATCGGCTTCACGACGCCCCTGCACGCCGCGCTGCTGGTCGTCGCCATCGGCGCCGGCGCCATGACGGTCTCCCACGCCAATGACTCCTACTTCTGGGTGGTCACCAACTTCGGCTCCATGCAGGTCAAGGACGGCTACCGCACGCAGACCCTCGGCACGCTGCTGGTGGGCCTCGCCGGGTTCGTGAACGTTCTCATCCTGTCGCTTCTGCTGTAAGATGGGGAAGGCGCCGGGCTCCGGCCCGGCGCTTTTCTTTTCGGGAGGGATCATATGGACACATTGCGGCAGCACGCCGAGACCATCATGGCCGACGCGCTCAAGAGCGCGCTGCCCGACGAGGCGGTGCGCCAGGCGCTGCTGGACGCGCCGTTCAGGGAGGGCGGCGACGTGGTGCTCGTCGCCGTCGGCAAGGCGGCGTTCCGCATGGCCCAGGCGGCGGCGCAGGCCCTGGGCGGCAGGGTCTCCCGGGGCATCGTCATCACCAAGTACGGCCACGCCGAGGGCGGGATCCCGGGGCTTAAGGTCCGCGAGGCCGGGCACCCGGTCCCGGACGCGAACACCCTCTCCGCGACCCGCGAGGCGCTGGACATGGTGCGCGGCCTGAAGGAACAGGACACCGTGCTGCTGCTGGTGTCCGGCGGCGGGTCGGCGCTGTTCGAGGACCCCCTCATCCCCCTGGAGGAGCTCGCGGACGTCACGGGCCAGATGCTGCGCAGCGGCGCGGACATCGTGGAGATGAACACCGTGCGCAAGCGCCTCTCCGGGGTCAAGGGCGGGCGGTTCGCGCTGGCGTGCGCGCCCGCGTCC
>DATHTQ010000071.1:0-1924 GCA_035463055.1 Candidatus Limnocylindria bacterium | reverse complement strand
CCCCTCCCTCCGAACCGTGCGTGCGGGTCTCCCGCACACGGCTCTCCGGTCAGGGGTCTCACCGCTGAGCGGATTGACAGGCCCGCGCGTGGGCCGCACTCAAGGAAAACAGCCCCTGCGCGGCAAAGAAGGCGTTGGGGTAGCGTTGATGGTCGCGGCCCCGTCCGCGCCCGCGTCGGCCCGCGCGTTTGCGCAGCAGGCTGCGCAGGCGCATGCGGACCCAGCCGTCGACGGACTCGAACGTGGTGCGGTGGCTGTGCTGGAAGTAGGCGAACCAGCCGATGAGCGTGCGGTTGACGTCCGCGATGATGTCGGGGAGGCTACACCCGTGGGTGCGCCGGGTCTTGGCCCGCCACGTGTCTTTGAGCTTCTTCCGGCTCTTGCGACGCGGCCATTTCATCCCGCGCTCGAAGCGGTAGCCCAGAAAGTCGAAGCCGCCGGGCTGCGTGGCGTCCACCACCCGGGTCTTCTCCGGGTGCCGCGTTAGCCGCGCGGCTTGGCACCACGCCCGGATCTCCTCCAGGGCCGCTTGCGCGTCCTTCGGAGTGCGGCACAACACGACGAAGTCGTCGGCGTAGCGCACCATCGCGTACCCGGCCCGTTCCATGCCATGGTCCAGCGGGTCCAGGTACACGTTCGCGAGCAGCGGGCTTATCACCGCCCCTTGGGGCGTGCCCTCTTCGGGCGTCCAGTGCTCCAACCCTTCCAGGATGTCCTGGTCCAGAAAGGCCTGCACGAGCGCCAGCACCTTTCCGTCGGCCCCCTTCCGGCGCACCTGCGCCATCAGGGGTTCGTGCGGGATGGAGTCGAAGTAGCCTTTGAGGTCGGCGTCCACCACGTGGACGTACCCCGCCCGGAGCAGCGCCTCGACCCGCCGCCGCGCGTCCTTGCACCCCCGCCCCGGGCGGAACCCGTAGCTGTGGGGGTGGAAGTCCCGCTCGAACACGGGCTCCAGGACGTAGCGCAGCGCCGTTTGCACCACCCGGTCGCGCACCGTGGGAATCCCCAGCGGTCGCTTCTCGCGGCTCCCCGGCTTGGGGATGTACACCCGCTTGATGGCCTGCGGGCGGTACGCGCCGCTCTGCAGCGCCTCGTGCAAACGCCCGAGGTGCTCCTCGGCCCGTTGCGCGAACGTCTCCACCGTTTGCCGATCCACTCCGGCACCGCCCCCGTTCCGCCGGACCCGCGCGAAGGCGGCCGCCAGCGTGCGCGGGGCGAAGACCTTGTCCATCAGGCTAAACCACGTCCCTCCTTTCACCCCCCGTTCGAGGGCCGTCAACATGCGCTCGGTCCACACGACCGGTTCCGTCCACGCCCACCGGGCGCGGACCTCTCCGGCTTGTTTAGCCCCTTCGGGCACTGCCGCCGGTGCGGCTTCCGCTCGCGGGTCCGTCGCACATCCCCTTTCCTGGGTCCCTTCGCTCCCCGGGCGTTACCCCGCTTCGACGCTACTACGGACCCTCTGACTGCTGCCCGGCCGGCTCTTCGGGACCGCCTTCGGTCCATGAACACCGTCCTTACGCGCCGGACAGCTCTCCCTGCTTCACGTGCCGCGCCTTCCGGACCGTTCCGTCTCCAACCACCCGAGGTCCCCCCGCCGCCGCTTTGTCACGCGACCCCTCAGCGCGACGGGTTGCTTCCAGGCTTCGCCGTTGCCCAGCCGGCTCGCCGGAACCTCCGGCCGAATCGAGTTCGTCTCCTACGGACCGGTCCTTCCCCTTCCGCCGCTCCCCACCCCGCCTCGCGGCGACGCAGTAGCGGTCGGGTACAGGCCGGAGCGCGCGTGCCTGGAGCGGACTTGCACCGCTCCGACGCTGCACGCTCGCAGGCGCACTAGACGGACCGTCCCGGTCCGGCCGTGGCACTCGGGCGGGCGGAGGACCGTGAATCGAGGTTCGGGGCGCAGACAGGTTCCACGAACGGA
>DATHTQ010000070.1:0-1961 GCA_035463055.1 Candidatus Limnocylindria bacterium | reverse complement strand
GGCATCCCGCTGATGCGCCCCATGGCGCTGGAGTTCCCGGAAGACCCGGCGTGCGAGGACCTGGACCGCCAGTACATGCTGGGCTCCAGCCTGCTCGCGGCCCCGGTATTCAATGAGAGTGGCGAGGTCACCTATTACCTTCCCAAAGGAAAATGGACGCACCTGCTCAGTGGCGAGACCGTCAGAGGGGGCGGCTGGCGCACGGAGGCGTACGGGAATGACAGCCTGCCGCTGTTCGTCCGGGAGAACACCCTGCTGCCCTTCGGCGGCACGGAGGACTGCCCGGTCTACGACTACGCCGCGGGGCTCACGCTGCGCGCGTACCACGTCACGACAGGCTGCGAAACACGGGTCTTCGGAACGGACGGGCGGCTGCTGCTAATGGCCCGGGCGGACATGGAAGGCAGCATGGCGCGCGTGCGCGTGGAGGGCGAGCATCCCGGCGTCCTCCTGGAGGCGCACGGCGGCGGTGCCGTGGGACGCGCGGAAATCCGGGCGGGCGAGGGGGATTGCCTCCTGTGACGGGGGAGGCCCGGCCGGGTTGACGCCCTCCCGGCGCGACCCTATCATAGGAACCGGAACGAAACGAGGGAGAGGTCCATGCAGCCGCACGAGCGTTACGAGAGCCCGTTTTCCGCCAGGTACGCCGGGGAGGCGATGCAGCGGCTGTTTTCGCAGGCGCACCGGGCGCGGCTGTTCCGCAGGCTCTGGGTCATCCTCGCGGAGTGCGAGATGGAGCTCGGCCTGCCCGTCACCCCGGAGCAGGTGGCGCAGCTGCGGGAGCGTGAGGCGGACGTGGACCTGCAGGAAGCGGCCCGGCTGGAGCGCGCGCTGCGCCACGACGTGATGGCGCACCTGAAGACCTTCGCCGCGCAGTGCCCGCTGGCTGCGCCCATCATCCACCTGGGCGCGACGAGCTGCTACGTGACCGACAACGCCGACGCGCTGATCCTCCGGGACGCGATGGGCATCGTGCGGGACCGGCTCGTGGGCGTGGCGCGCAGGCTGTCCGCCTTCGCGATGGAGCACAGGGACCTCCCCGCGCTGGGGTATACGCACTTCCAGCCCGCGCAGCCCACGACCGTGGGGAAGCGCGCCTGCCTGTGGCTGTCCGACGTCCTGGACGACCTGCGCGAGGCGGAGCGGTTCTTAAACGACCTGCGGCCCCTGGGCAGCAAGGGCGCGACCGGCACGCAGGCCTCGTTCCTCGAGCTGTTCGACGGGGACGCGGACAAGGTCCGCGAACTGGACGCGATGGTCGCCCGCCGCATGGGGTTCGAGGCGCCGGTCCCCGTGTCCGGGCAGACGTATTCCCGCAAGACGGACTTCAGGGCGCTTTCGGTGCTCTCGGGCATCGCCCAGAGCGCGCACAAGTTCTCCAACGACATCCGGCTCCTGCAGCACCTCAAGGAGGTCGAGGAGCCGTTCGAGGCGGAGCAGGTCGGCTCGTCCGCGATGCCTTACAAGCGCAACCCCATGCGCAGCGAGCGCATGGCCGGGCTGGCGCGGTTCATCATCAGCAACCTGGACAACGCCGCCAACACCGCGGCCGGGCAGTGGCTGGAGCGCACGCTGGACGACTCCGCCAACCGCAGGCTGTCCTTGTCCGAGGGGTTCCTCGCGGCCGACGGGCTGCTCACGCTGTACGGCAACGTGGCCGGGGGGCTGGTCGTCTACCCGAACATGATGGCGCGGCACCTGCGCGAGGAGCTGCCGTTCATGGCGTCGGAGAACATCCTCATGCGCGCCGTCAAGCGCGGTGGCGACCGCCAGGAGCTGCACGAGCGCCTGCGCGCCCACTCGCAGGCCGCGGGCAGGCGCGTCAAGGAGGAGGGGCTGGACAACGACCTGCTCTCCCGCGTCGCCGCGGACCCGGCGTTCGGTCTGGAGGCACATGAGCTGGAGCGCCTGCTGGACCCCGCGCTGTACACCGGTCTAGCGGCACGTCAAACGGAGGAATA
>DATHTQ010000069.1:0-2284 GCA_035463055.1 Candidatus Limnocylindria bacterium | reverse complement strand
GATACCGCTGGAGAACCGGTATTTCGACGCGCTGGGCGTCCGAGAAGCGTCGGACATCGTCCTTTTCGCGGAAGAAGCGTAAAAGAACCATCCATATAAAATGGCCCGGGTTGCCTGCGCGGCTTCCCGGGCCATTTTCTGTTTGCAGCCTTGCGATCAGGTCCGCGCCGGGGCATCCGCGGCTTTCTCCGCCGCGCCGGCGTACATCCGCATCCGCTCCCGCGCCTTGGTGCGCCAGGAGCCGAAGCGGTAGGCGAGGACGTTGACTGCGCCGCCGGTGAGCCAGGTCGCCAGCATCGCGAAGTACAGGCTCTCCGGGCGGCCCAGCGGGTTTTCGGGCGACTTGCTCAGGTGGACGAACAGGTAGGACAGCGGCACGCGCAGGATGACGGAAACGAAGATGGAAATCCACATCGGGGTCGTCGCGTCGCCCGCCCCGCGCATGACGCCGGACAGCGACTGCATGACCGCCATCGCAATGAACCCGACGGACAGGATGCGGATGAGCCCCATGCCCGTCTGGATGATGTGCTCGGTCTTGGTGAACAGGGCCATGATCTGGTGGCCGAACACCAGGACCAGCGACGTCATCATCACGGCCACGCCGACCGCCAGGAGCGTCCCCTGCAGCGCGCCCTTCTGGGCGCGGTCCAGGCGCTGTGCCCCGATGTTCTGGCCAGTGAACGTGGTCATGGCCATGCCGAAGGAAAAGTTGGGCATCATGGCGAACCCGTCCACGCGCATCGCGATGATGGCCGTGGCGACGAACGCCTCGCCGAAGCTGTTCTGCAGCGGCTGGACGACCAGCATCGCCATGGAGAAGATGGCCTGGGTGATGCCCGCGGGCATGCCGAGGCGCACGATTTCCCCGGTGATTTCCCGGTCCAGCCTAAAGGTCCGGCGGCTTAAGTGGAACGTCTCCCCCATCCGCCGCAGCTTGAGGTAGCACAGGGCGGCGGAAATTGCCTGGGAAATCACCGTGGCGACGGCCGCACCGGCGACCCCCCAGCCGAAGCTGACGACGAACCACAGGTCCAGCGCGATGTTGAGCGCCGTGGACAGCAGCAGGAAGCCAAGCGCCGAGAAGCTGTCCCCCAGGCCCCGCAGCACGCCCGACAGGATGTTATAATAGGATATGCCGATGACGCCCAGGAACACGATCTGCAGGTACAGCACCGCGTCCTCCAGGATGACGGCGGGGGTGTTGAGCAGCGTGAGCAGCGGGCGCGACAGCAGCATCGCCATCACCGTGATGATGAGTGACGAGATCGCGGTCAGCGTGATGACGTTGCCCACCGCCAGCGACAGCTTCTCCCGGTTCTTCGCCCCGAACGCCTGGGACACCACGATGCCCGCGCCGGAGGAGATGCCGATGAACAGCGCGATGAGGAAGTTGGTCGCGGCCATGGTGCTGCCCACGCTGGCCAGCGCGTTGTCCCCCACGTAGCGCCCCACGATGGCCGAGTCCGCCGAGGCGTACAGCTGCTGGGCGATGTTGCCCACGAACATGGGGAACGCGAATTCGAGGATCCGGCGCCACGGGGCGCCCTTGGTCATGTCCCGGGGCGAGAACAGCGCGCGGAGCCTGCCCCTCGGGTTGCTGCTTTGCGTCATAGGTGTGGATTATACCACCGCATCCAGGAAAGGTGAACATGGCAGGGAAAAAAGCGCAGCCCCGCGCGAAGATGGGCAAGAAGGACAAACGGGCGCTGGACCTCCGCAAGCGCGCGGTGTGGGACGTGAAGCCCGTCACCCGTGTGGTCGAGAGCAGGAAACTGTACCGCCGCCACCGCAAGGAGGACCATGACGTATAGCGCCGCCGAGTACGGCTACTTCTTTTCGAAGGTCTACGCCGCCGTCGCACGCATTCCATACGGCAGGGTGGCCAATTACGGGCAGATCGCGGGCCTGGTCGGCATGCCGCGCAACGCCCGCATGGTGGGCAGGGCGCTGCGCATATGCCCGGACGACCTTCCCTGGCACCGCGTCGTGATGAAGGACGGCAGCGTCACGGGCGGCGAATACGCCCCCCTGCGCCGCGCGATGCTGGAATCCGAGGGCGTGCCGTTCCTGCCGGACGGGCGCGTGGACATGGAGGCGGCGCAATGGAGGCCCTGACGGCAGGTCTTCCATTACATCATACGATGTCTCCCGGCGCGGTTGACGCCCGCAAAGCCCGCGGATAGAATGGACGGGCGCCGTTTGGCGCGCGAAAGGAACCGCGGATGGAAGCGATGTTTGCCGCCGTCATGGGCATCGTGCAGGGGGTCTCGGAGTTCCTCCC
>DATHTQ010000068.1:0-2884 GCA_035463055.1 Candidatus Limnocylindria bacterium | reverse complement strand
GTCGTGGCGGTCGTCAACCGGGGGCTGTCGCCCCGGGCCATCGCCCTGGCGCGCGGCGCGGGGGCGGGCGGCGCCACGGTGCTGCACGGGCGCGGCAGCGGCGCGCACGACCTGCACCTGCTGCGCATGGACATCGGCAAGGAAAAGGAAGTCGTGTTCTTCCTCTGCAAAACCGGCGTGAGCCGGGAGGTCGCCTCGGCGCTGCACCGCGGGCTGGACCTCTCCGGCGCGGGCAGCGGGGCGGTGTTCGTCATGCCCTCGGGCGTGTACGGCATGGGGAAGCCCCTCGCCATCGGCGAGCGCGAGATGACCCCGCAGGAGCGCGCGGAGCACGCGGGGGAGTAGCGCGGGCATTCCACAGGACTTTCGTTATATGCAGGCCGCCGGGAATCGCGGGTTCCCGGCGGCCATGTTTGTGTGAAAACCCGAACCGCTTTCTAACGCCGCTCTAATCCGCACCGCATTCCGCTTTCATCCGCCCCGATTATCCTGTGCCTGTAAGCGAAGGGCCCCGGGCGGGGCGGAAAGGGACCACGATGGAACGGCTGGACATGGCGGAGACCCTCGCCAGGAAGGCGGGCGTGAACCTGAAGGATGCGCGCGACGCGCTGGCCAGGGAGAACTGGGACATGCTGGACGCGATGCTCCTGCTGCGCAGGGAAAGCGGGGCGCGCGCCGGAAAGAAGGGGGAGGCGGACGTGGACAACGGGAAGGCGCAGGGGGATGCGGGGTGGCTTTCGAAGGCCATCGCGTGGATCGGGGACATGGTCGCCAGGGGCAGCCGCTGTTTCGTCAGCGTGTCCCGCGACGGGAAGCCCAGGTTCGAGGTGACGGTCACCATCGCGGTCCTGCTGGCCCTCGTGCTGCACGGATTCTTCCTCTTCGGCGTCGCGGTCATGCTGCTGATGGGCTACCGGTTCTCCTTCATCAGCGAGGCGCGCGACCGCGAGATGCGAAGGGACGTGGACGAGGCTGCGCAGGCCGCCCGCGAGGTGCAGGACCGCAGCGCGGTCAACAGCCTGGGCGGGAACGCGTAACGGGGCACACCGCAACAGGGGTGACCCAAGGAAACAGGCCGCCGGGAACAGGGTTCCCGGCGGCTTTCCCATGCCCCGCCCCACTTCCCGGCGGGGTGCCGGGACCCTGGCGCGCCCTGCCCCGCGCAAACGTTTCAATATTTTATTTTTGCCCGTTTTGGATGTGGAATTTTGTGGATTGTGGGTATCATTTACACAAACAGGGCCGCACAAAGCTGGAGGAAAAATGAAGAAGGCAATCTTTGTCATACTGGACCGGTTCGCGGATTGGGAAGCTTCCTACCTCTCCATGGCCCTCAACGGCGAAGTGACGGACGACTACCTCGTGATGTACGCGTCACGCGACAACAACCTCAAGGAATCCATCGGCGGGATGACCATGCTCCCGGACCTCACCTTCCAGGACGTGCCCCCGGACGCGGACGCCCTCATCCTCATCGGCGCGCAGGGGTCCTGGTGGAACGGGGACCACGAGGACATCCGCGAACTCACGGAGCGGTTCATCCGCGCGGGGAAGGTGGTCGGCGCGATCTGCGACGCCGCCATGTGGCTCTCCTCGGTGGGGCTGGCCAACAGCTTCCGGCACAAGCCGGTCGCCGCGGATACGGGGGGGCCCCTGGCGGCCTGCTCCCTCGCGCAGGACGTCATGTGCGTGGGCAAGGTGGTCATGGCCAACTGCAACGCGCCCGTGGCGTTCGCCGCCGAGGTGCTGCGCGCCCTGGACGCCGCGCCGGAGGAGAAGATCCGGGCGTTCCACGACTGCTACTTCCCGGGCTTCCACATGGCGCTCAACGACGCCGGGAACGCGGCGGTGTAACGGCCCGAAATGCACCCCACAGCGGCCGCCGGGAAACCGGCGGCCGCTTGCTGTCCCGGCCGCGCCCAATCCGCACGTTCCGCCGCGGCCGGAAGGGCGGCCTTCCCCGGTTTCCCCGCCGATGCGGCGGGTATCCTTTTCCCAGGCGCTGCGGCGCGGCGCGGGAGGAATCGATGCGGAAAGTGGTATTCGTCATCCTGGACAGGTTCGCCGAATGGGAATCCGCCTACCTGTCCATGGCGCTCCTGGAGGAGATGGAGGGGCGCTTCTCCGTGCGCTACGCCTCCACCGACACCGGCCCCAAGCGGTCCATCGGCGGGCTGGCCGTGCTGCCGGACATGGCCGTGGCGGACATCCCGGAGGACACGGACGCGCTGGTGCTCATCGGCGCCAAGGGCTCGTGGAAGGAAGGGGCGCACGGGGATATCCGCGCGCTGGCGGAAAGGTTCATGCGCGCGGGGAAGGTGGTCGCGGCGATTTGCGGGGCGGCGTGGTGGCTGTCCTCCGTCGGGCTGACCGACGGCGTCCGGCACACCTTCGACGACCCGAAGGAGATGGACGGCTATCCCGCGTACCGCAACCCGGGCGGGTACGTGCGCGAGGAGAGCGTGCGCGACGGCAGGGTGGTGACCGGGAACGGCAACTCGCCGGTGGCGTTCGCGGCGGACGTGCTGCGGGCGATGGAGGCCGCGCCGGAGGACTGGGTGCGGGAGTTCACCGACTTCTATACCATCGGCTACCACGCCGCGATGCGCAAGTACGGGTACGCGGCGCAGGAGTAGGGCGCGCCGGAACCAGGCAAGGGCCGCCGGGAGACCGGCGGCCGCTTGCTGCCCGCGGGCTTAATCGCCCCTGGTTCCCAGCCACGCCAGGTCGCGGCGCATGAGCATGTTGGTGAACAGGCGGAACGGCGCGGGGTCGTCCTTGGCGCCGCCCGCGGGCGGGGGCGCGAAGCGGAACGGCACGACCACGACGCTGCTCCCGCCCGGGGTGTCAGTAACGACTACTTCCTCCGCCGCGCCGCCGCGCG
>DATHTQ010000067.1:0-2968 GCA_035463055.1 Candidatus Limnocylindria bacterium | reverse complement strand
CCGGCGTTGAGGAAGTCGTGCCACAGCGCGGTGAACGCCCGGTTGGGCAGGCCCCGCGCGAAGGCAAGCAGCGCGTCGCGTTCACGCGCACCCTCCGCATGCCCGGGGTACACGCACACCGAGGCCATGCCGCCCGGCGCGAGGAGCGCCAGCGCGCTTTGGAGCGCAATCATCGTCGTCTCCGCCCGGGTGGTCAGCGCCTTGTCCGACCCGGGCAGCCACCCCAGGTTGAACGCGGCGAGGCGGATGCCCGGGGGCGCCGCCTCCGCCATGCGCTCGTGGCCCATCTGGAACAGCCTTGCGCGCGAAAACATCCCGTGCTCCCGCAGCAGCGCCTCGGTCTGGCGGACGGCGTCGGGGTGCGGGTCGAACCCGTAGACCACGCCCTGCGGCCCCACCAGCTCACACAGCGCCAGGCAGTCCCGCCCGCGGCCCAGCGTCGCGTCCACGGCGGTATCGCCGGGGCGAAGGACCGCCTCGAACGCCCGCTGCGCGACGTGCCGCGCGGAGCGCAGCGCTTCTGTCATTGGCGAAGGGACTCCACTTCCTCCGGGGTCAGCTCCCGCCACTGGCCGCGCTGGAGTTCCCCCAGCGTGATGCCGCCGTACTGCACGCGCTTGAGCCGCACGACCTGGTGCCCGACGGCCTCCGCCATGCGGCGTATCTGGCGGTTGCGGCCCTCGTGGATGGAAATCAGCAAATCCGTGGAGAACGGGTCGCGCCGCAGCACCGCAACCTTGGCGGGCGCGGTCCTGTGGCCCTCGATCATCACGCCGCTTCGCAGCGCGCGCAAGCCCTCCTCGCTCACCTGGTTGGAGAACCGCGCGATGTAGCGCTTCTCGACCTCGTGGCTGGGGTGGGTGAGGCGGTTGGTGAGCTCGCCGTCGTTGGTCAGGATCAGCAGCCCCTCGCTGTCAAAGTCCAGCCGCCCGACCGGGTACAGCCGCGCCGGGTAGTCCCGGAAATGGTCCAGCACCGTGGGCCGCCCCTCCGGGTCCGACACGGTGACGACCTCGCCGATGGGCTTGTAGTAGAGGACGTAATGCTTCCTCTCCTCCGGCGCGACCCGTTTGCCCTGCACCTCGACGACGTCGCCCTCCCCCACCTGCGTGCCCATCTCGCGCACCGTCTGCCCGTTGACGCGCACCTCGCCCGCGGCGATCATCTCCTCCGCGCGCCTGCGGGAGGCGACCCCGCTCATGGCCAAATACTTCTGTAAGCGCATCCGCACCCCTCTTTCATCACCCCATGATTATATCCCCCCGCGCCGCGCCTGCATAGCGCGGCATCGCTTCGCGGGTTGACGCCGCGGGGCGCGCGGGGCACAATCCGTGCGGCGGCGGCCTGCGCCGCGGGAGGAATCTATGACACGCAAGGACAATGTGGAAGATATGCGGTGGCTGCTGCGCCTGCAGAAGGGCGAAATCACCGGCAGCCTGCTGTACGCCCACATGGCGGCCAGGCAGAAGGACCCGGGCAACCGCGCGGCGCTGGCGGAGATCGCCCGCGCGGAAAAGAGCCATTACGACGTGTGGCGGCGCTTCACGGGCAGGGACGTCGCCCCCGCGCGCGCGACGCTCGCGCTGTTCAGGGCATTGCGCTTCCTGCTGGGCGACACGTTCGCGCTGCGCTTCTTCGAGAAGACCGAGGAGGCGGGCATCCGCGACCTGAAAGCGGTGTACGCCCGCTACCCCGAGGCCAAACGCATCATGGAAGAGGAGGAAAGGCACGAGGAAGCCCTCGCGGCCATGCTGGACGAGGAGCGGCTGCACTACGTGGGCGCGATGGTGCTGGGGCTGAATGACGCGCTGGTCGAGCTCACCGGCGCCATCGCGGGGCTGACCTTCGCGCTGGCGGACACGCGGCTGGTGGCGCTCTCCGGCATCATCACCGGGGTCTCCGCCACGCTGTCCATGGCGGCGTCCAACTACCTGGCCGAGCGCGCGGACGGCAACGCCAAGGCGCTGAAATCGAGCCTGTACACGGGCGCCGCCTACCTGGTCACGGTGGCGCTGCTGGTGCTCCCCTACCTGCTGCTGCCCGGCAGCCTGTACATGGTGGCGTTCGGCGTCATGCTGGCGACGGTCATCCTCATCATCCTCGCGTTCAACTACTACATCTCCGTCGCCAAAAAGGAGCCCTTCGGCAGGCGCTTTTTGGAAATGGCGGGCATCAGCCTGGGCGTCGCGGGGATATCGTTCCTGATCGGCCTGGCTGCGAAGGCGCTGCTGGGGATCGAAGTGTAGAAAATAATGCGCGTCTTAAAGAGTGCTATATAATGATGGATATGTTCCGAAAGGACCTGTACTGCGGCCTTAGAGTTTGGTTGGCTCTGCGTTGACGGCTCCCACGCGTCAGGCAAGTTTCATTGCAAAAATTCTTGAAAAGCCCAGCCGTGAATGATCTCTGAAACGGTCCTCCGCGTACCTACGGACAAAATCCTGACAATATTCGGCCAGTGCTCCGCAAGACGCTGTCTCTCTCCAAGATCCGATATGCAGTAGAAACCGATGTTGACGTATTCCAAAATATTCGGATACTGGATGACCTGGTATTCCTTCAGCTCCATCATGGAGTTGAAAAATCTTGTACCAAGTTTCTTGGCCGCTTTTCGGTACGGAAGATTGCCACAGGTCGTGCATTGGTATTTCGTGCACAGATTCCGGGACAGCATTTGGACGAACTCGTTGGCTTGCGAAGCGGGCTCCTTATTGCGCAGTTCCCTGGTCTGCCAGACAAGGTTTCTTACCTGTTCATCAACGTAAGCAAGCTGCTCTCTTCTTGTGATTGGTTCATCCCAGTCGTTCATCTTTTACCTCCGAGACCTCTGTACCATAACCTCCCCGCAAATCTGCCCACAGTAAATTGTCCCAATAATATCATAAGGCTTTGCCGTCGTCACAATGAAGGGCTGGCGCCAGCATTCTTGCCATCTGAAAACCCCGGCCCCATACGCCGGCGCTTCCAA
>DATHTQ010000066.1:0-1977 GCA_035463055.1 Candidatus Limnocylindria bacterium | reverse complement strand
CGAGGAGCCGCCCAAGGAAGTCTTCTACGACCAGGGGCATGCCTACCGGCTCCCGCCGCCCAGGAAGGCGTAAGGGGCGGCAGGGCTAATCCCATGCATGAAAAAACCGGCGCGGAACCCGTTCCGCGCCGGTTTTTTGCCGCGTTCAGCGTGCGGTGATGGCGGCCGGGCGCTGCGTGTCCGTAACGTGCGCGGCCAGCAGGCGCGAGAAATCCTCGCCCGTGATGGTCTCCTTCTCGTACAGGGTCCGCGCGATGTCGTGCAGCGCGTCCTCGTTGTCCCTGAGCAGCGCGTACGCGCGGTCGTACTGCGCGCGGACCAGGTCCACGGTCAGGCGGTCCACCCTGCTCTGGGTGGCGGACGAGGCGATGCTCATCACGCCGCCGCCCAGGTACTTGTCGGTCTGCTGCTCCAGCGCCACCATGCCGAACTCCTCGGCCATGCCGAAACGGGTGATCATCGCGCGGGCGAGCTTCGTCGCCTGCTCGATGTCGTTGGCGGCCCCGGTCGTGATGGAGTCGAACACCAGCGCCTCGGCGGCCCTCCCGGCGGTCAGGGTGGATATCTTGTTCTCGATATCCTCCTTGCTCATGAGGAAGTGCTCCTCCTCGTCCACCTGCATCGTATAGCCCAGCGCGCCGGAGGTGCGCGGGATGATGGTGATCTTGTGGACGGGGGCGGAGCCGTCCTGCAGGGCGGCCACCATCGCGTGCCCCGCCTCGTGGTAGGCGACGATCTTCTGTTCCTTGTCGGAGAGCACGCGGTCCTTCTTCTTGTAGCCCGCGATGACGGTCTCGATGCTCTCCTCCAGGTCGCCCTGGCTGACGGTCATGCGGCCGCCGCGCACCGCGCTGAGCGCCGCCTCGTTGACCATGTTGGCGAGGTCCGCGCCGGACGCGCCGGCCGCGGCGCGGGCGATGCGGGAGAGGTCCACGTCCGGCTCCAGCCGCACCTTGCGCGCGTGCACCTTCAGGATCGCGATGCGCCCGGGCAGGTCCGGGAGCTCGACCGGGATGCGCCGGTCGAAGCGGCCGGGGCGCGTGAGCGCGGGGTCCAGGATCTCGGGCCGGTTGGTGGCCGCCAGGATCATGACGCCCTTGCGCCCGTCGAACCCGTCCATCTCGCTGAGCAGCTGGTTGAGGGTCTGCTCGCGCTCGTCGTTGCCGCCGAAGCTCGCCTGCGACTCGCGGCGCTTGCCGATGGTGTCCAGCTCGTCGATGAACACGATGCACGGGGCCTTCTCATATGCCTGCTTGAACAGGTCGCGCACCTTGGCCGCGCCCATGCCGACGAACATCTCCACGAACTCCGACCCGGAGATGGAGAAGAACGGCACGTCCGCCTCGCCGGCGACGGCCTTGGCCAGCAGGGTTTTGCCGGTGCCCGGGGGGCCCACCAGCAGAACGCCCTTTGGCATCACGGCGCCCACCGCGGTGTATTTCTCCGGATTGTGTAGGAAGTCCACGACCTCCCCGAGCGCCTCCTTGGCTTCCTCCTGGCCCGCCACGTCGTTGAACGTGACGCCCGTCTGCGATTCTATGTATATCTTGGCGTTGCTTTTTCCAAGCTGCATCGCGTTCATCCCTCCGACTTTGTTGAGCTGGCGGGTCATGAGCCGTCCGATGAGGAAGAAGATTCCCAGCGGGACCATCCACGACAGCAGGAAGCTCATCCACGGGGAGGCCGGCTCCACGATGGGCGCGGTGAACTCGATGCCCGCGGCGGTGAGCCGGTCTAAGAGCTGGGGGTCTTCCATGAGGCCTGTCTTGAACAGGTTCGGCTCCGGCGCGTTGTCCTGGAACGTGATCTGGACGCTGTCACGGCTCAGCCGCGTGATCTCCCCCGCCTCCAGCCTGCGCAGGAACTCGCTGTAGGGGACTTCCGTCACCTGCTGGGTCGTGAGGCGCGGGAACAGGAACACGTTGAGCATCATGATGACGAACATCGCGATAACATAGTAAAAAATCAGGGGGCGCC
>DATHTQ010000065.1:0-3467 GCA_035463055.1 Candidatus Limnocylindria bacterium | reverse complement strand
GTCAGCGCCGGAAGGGTATCCTCGAAAGGCACCCCCGCGCGCGACGAGGCCAATGCAAGCAGGCTGTGTTGGTCCCGGGCCTCGTACAGCCACGGCAGTTCATCCGGGTACACGGCCTCCGCCATCGGGACAAGCATCATCCACACCGGCAGCCCGGACACGGCCGCGAGTTTCGTCACGGCGGCGGCGTTGTCCGAGATGTTCCTCTCCGCCGCGTCCGGCAGCGGCTCGAACAGCCTCCCGCCCTTCCCCATGAGGATGCCGTTGCGCCGCGCCTTGAACAGGGCCATGTCATACGCGGAGTTGAGGGACAGCCATGCGTCGCGCGCGGGGAACTGGTCGGCAAGCGCGCGCTCCGTCGCGTCGAAGAACGCGCCGTTCCTGATGCCCTCAAGTGTCAGCGCCGGCTGCCGTGCCAGCCGCCTGTTCTCCAGCGCGGAAAAGTCACGCCGCGGCCAGAGCGCCGTGCCTACGGCCAGCGCAGCCAGCAGCGCGCCCACGCACAGCGTAAGGGGGAAGTCCTTCCATTGAATCCTGCCGCGCATTTATCCCCTCAGAACCTGAAGTACAGGAACGGGTTGAAGCTCTCGCTGACCAGGCTGGACACGCACAGCAGCATCAGCGCGAGGCCCGCCGCCACGCGCAGCCCGGGGCGCTCGCGAAGCCGCGCTGCCATGGCGCGAACCACGGGCGGCACGCACATCAGCACCGACACCGCCAGCAGCACGAAGTTGTCGCGCAGCAGGAACGCCCAATCCGCCCCGCCCCGCAGCGAGAGCATCGTACCCGCGTAGCGCAGCGCCGCGCCCGTGGATTCGCTCGCGAACAGCACCCAGCCGAACAGCACGACCAGCATCGCATACACGCGCCCCAGGACCGGGTGCTCCTGCGGCCTGAACCGCGGCACGAAGTGCTCCAGCGCGAGGAACACAAAAAACCACAGGCCCCACAGCAGGAAGCGCAAATCAGCCCCATGCCACAGGCCCGTCAGCATCCAGACCAGCAGGAGGGTGAGGAACACGCGCGGGGGACGCCTGCGGCTGCCCCCCAGCGGGAAGTATACGTAGTCGCGGAACCACCGGCTCAGCGTCATGTGCCACCTGCGCCAGAAGTCGCGCACGCTCACGGCGGAATACGGGTGGTCGAAGTTCTTCGGGAAATGGAAGCCCAGCATCCGCCCCATGCCGATGGCCATGAGCGAATACCCCGCGAAATCGAAGTAAATCTGCAGCCCGAAACCCAGCACACCCAGCCACGCCGCGGGCGCGGACAGCATGCCCGCCCCCGCCGCCGCCTCCCACACCTGCCCCAGACGGTTGGCCAGCAGCAGCTTGCTCGAAAGCCCGGCGATGAACATCAGCGTGCCGGCTTCCATGTCCTTCGGGTCCACCCTGCGCTCGCGCAAATCGCGCCGCACGTCGGTGTACAGGACGATGGGCCCCGCGATGAACTGCGGGAACAGCAGGATGAACGTGCCGTAGCCGATGATGCTGCGCTCCGTCGGCGTGACGCCGCGGTACACGTCGATGAGGTACGCCTGGGACTGGAACGTGAAGAAGCTGATGCCAAGCGGCAGCGGCGGGGCCTGGAACCCCGCGGCCCCAGGGGCGAACGTGCCGATGACCCAGCCGCTGTATTTATAGAAGAACAGCGTGCCGAAGTTGACCGCCAGCGAAAGGATGAGCCCGAAGCGCGCCGCGGCCCTGGACTTGCTGCCGCACAGGAAACCCAGGGCGTAGTTCGACGCCATGAGGCCCAGCAGCAGCGGCACGTACCGGATTTCGCCCCACGCGTAGAAAAAGATGCTGGCCAGCAGCAGGAACGGGTTCCTGAGCCCGCGCGGCAGCAGGGCGTGGATGCCGGCCACCGCCGGCAGGAACCAGACCAGGAAGGAAAGGCTCGAAAACAGCATACGCAGCCGAACCCAGTGCCGGAAGGCAGGGCCGGCATCCTTTCAAAAATCTGGCGGGAACGCCCTCGCGCGGGGCGCACCGGGAATCCAGATGATAGTATGTGACGGGCATTTGGCTGTCAACTGAACGTCTGCCAAATGATGATTCCATGTTTGGATAAATCAACCTGCTTCCGCGTTGACGCGGCGCGGAACGCCGCCGTATACTGCTTCGGATTGTCATCGCGAGCGCCGCCGGTTTATCAAGGCGAACATTGCAGTGGAAGGCAGCCATGACGGATACGGTCCTCACCCTGGATCGGGTATCCAAGCGCTTCGGGACGCTCGAAGTGCTGCGCGGCGTGTCGCTCTCGCTGCGCCCGGGCGAATGCGTCGCGCTCACGGGCGTGAACGGCAGCGGCAAGAGCACCCTGCTGCGTATCTCCGCGGGGCTGACCGTCCCCACCTCAGGTGCGGTAATCTTCAGGCGCGGCCTTCGAGCGGATTACATCCCGGAAGGCTTTCCGCGCCTGAACCTCAGCGCGCGTGCGCTGCTGCGCAGCCTTTCCGCGCTTGAAGGCGGCGGCCGGGCGTTCATCGACCGCCGGATGGAGGAACTTCTCCACGCCTTCAGCCTCGCCGAGGCTGCGGACACCCCAATCCGCACCTACTCCAAGGGCATGCTGCAGAAAGTCGCCGTCATACAGGCCTTCATGGGCAGCTCGGACCTGCTGCTCATGGACGAGCCGCTGTCCGGCCAGGACGCCCAGTCGCAGGATGTCTTCATAGAATTGGCGAAAGGCTTGCTCTCTGAGGGGATGGCAGTGCTGCTGGCTTGCCATGAGCGAGGCCTGGTACGCGCGCTCGCGGACAGGGTGTTCGCCCTGCGGGACGGCGCGCTGCACCAAGCGGATATTCCGCCGGAAGAAGGCGAGGACGTGTACCTGTTCGACGCGCCCGATGTCGATTTCGGCCTTCCCGCCGGTTTTGGGCATGGCATAAACGTAATGCGCCAGGGGCGCGTTATCACGGTCCGCGTGGCGCACCGCACAGGCGACGCGATGCTCACGGCCATGCTGCAGGCCGGATGCCGGCTGAGGGGGATGCGGCATGAAGCGGATCGCTGAGGCGGCGCGGCTGCAGGCCGCGGTGTACCTGAAGACGGGCCGCGCCGTGCTGCCCGGCCTTGCGCTGCTCACCTACCTGGTCACGTTCTACTCCATCGGCCCTGTGGACATCGTCAGTTCCTCGGTGCTCACGGCCCTGGCGCTGCTGCTGTGCATGGCGTGGGCGGGCATCAGCTTCGCGCGGGCGGAGGAGCCCGTCATATCCCAGCTCATCCAGCTCAAGCTGCGCAGCCATTTGGGGGAAACGGCCGCCCGCGCCCTGCTGCTGGTCGCCGCATGCGCCGCCGCGTCGGTCCTGGCTGTCGCCTGGCCGCTCGCCAAAAACGCCGTAAGCGGCGGGGCATTCTTCACCCGGCCTGTCACAACAGCGGACGTCTGGGAGATGCTGTTGCTGTTCTTCTCCGCATCCCTCGCGGGCGGCGCTTTCGGGTCTCTGTTCCACCCGCGTG
>DATHTQ010000064.1:0-3938 GCA_035463055.1 Candidatus Limnocylindria bacterium | reverse complement strand
GGAGTTGACCCGCTTGAGCATCGCCTCGTTGGTGTAGTTGCCGTCCATGCCGAAGGGCATCTCGCGCAGCAGGTAATACCGCAGCGCGTCCGTGCCGCAGCGGCGCACGACCGGGCCGGGGTAGACGTCGTTGCCCTTGGACTTGGACATCTTGTCGTTGTTGAACAGCAGCCAACCGTGCCCGAACACCTGCTTGGGCAGGGGCAGCCCCAGGGCGTGCAGCATGATGGGCCAATAGATGGTGTGGAACCGGACGATCTCCTTGCCGACCAGGTGCACGTCGGCGGGCCAGAACGCCCGCATGAGGCTGTCGTCGTCGCTTCCGTATCCAAGCGCGGTGACGTAGTTGCTCAGCGCGTCGATCCAGACGTAGACCACGTGCTTCGGGTCGAAATCCACCGGGACGCCCCAGGTGAACGACGTGCGGCTGACGGACAGGTCCTGCAGCCCCGGGCGCAGGAAGTTGTTGAGCATCTCGTTGGCGCGGGAGGGAGGCTGGATGAAGTCCGGATGCTCCTCGATATACCGGATGAGCCAGTCCTGGTACTTGCTCATGCGGAAGAAATAGCTCTCCTCCAGAACGAGCTCGGTGGGCCTGCCGCAGTCCGGGCACAGGCCGCCTTCCTTGAGCTGCGTCGCGGTCCAGTACGCCTCGCACTGGGCGCAGTACTGCCCCTCGTAGGAGCCCTTGTAGATGTCGCCCTGGTCGTACAGCTGCCTGAATATCTTCTGCACGCCCCGGATGTGCCGCTCATCGGTGGTGCGGATGAAGTCGTCGTAGCGGATGTTCATCAGCTTCCAGAGCGCCTTCGTGTCCTCCACGATGCGGTCCACGAACGCCTGCGGCTCCACGCCCGCCTGCGCGGCGCGGCGCTGGATCTTCTGGCCGTGCTCGTCGGTGCCGGTGAGGAAATAGGCGCGGAAGCCGAGAAGCTCCTTGAAGCGCTTCATCGCGTCGGCCGCGACCGTCGTATAGGTGTGCCCGATGTGCATCCTGCCGCTCGGGTAGTAGATCGGCGTGGTGATGTAGTACGTCCTGTCCTTCTGCATGAAACCGCCCCCCTTGACCCATGCATTATATGGGGAAAACGCAGATGGGTCAAGGAAACGCAAGCCACGCGGGAGGCCCAAGGCTGACCGGGCGGTAAAGGAAAAGCGCCGGTTTCCCGGCGCTCGGTTGCGTAGAATCGCTGCTTACACTGCGCTTGCGTCCGTGACCGCGTCGGGCGCGTCGGTGCGGGCCTCCTCCTCGATGCTGAAGCCCAGCTTGTCCCCGTCGGCATACATCCGGACGTGGTCGCCGGCCTTCAGCGTGCCGGCCACGATCTTCTCGCTCAGCGCGTCCTCGACCATCCGCTGGATGGCGCGGCGCAGCGGCCTCGCGCCGTACTGCGGGTCGAACCCGGTCTTCGCCAGGAGGGCGACGGCGTCCTCCTCGAAGGAGAGGTGGATTTCCTTTTCCTTCATTCGCTTGATGATGACGTCGAGCATCAGGCCGCTGATGGCGTGGATTTCCCTGTCGCTCAGCGGGTGGAAGACGATGATCTCGTCCACGCGGTTGATGAACTCAGGCCGGAACACGTGCTTCATCGCGTCCATGACCCGGGTCTTCATCTCCTCGTACCCCATGTCCGAGCCCTTGCTGCCGCCGCCGAAGCCGAGGCTGCGGCCGGAGGCGAGGTCCTGCGCGCCGGCGTTGGACGTCATGACGATGATGCTGTTCTTGAAGCTGGTCACGCGGCCCATGTTGTCCGTCAGCCTGCCGTCCTCCAGGATCTGCAGCAGGATGTTGAACACGTCGGGGTGCGCCTTCTCGATCTCGTCGAACAGCACGACGGAATAGGGCTTGCGCCGGACCTGCTCGGTCAATTGCCCGCCCTCCTCGTAGCCGACGTAGCCCGGGGGGCTGCCGACCATGCGGGAGACCGTGTGCTTCTCCATGTACTCGCTCATGTCCAGGCGGATCATGGCGTTCTCGTCGCCGAACATCGCCTCGCCCAGGGCGCGGCACAGCTCGGTCTTGCCCACGCCGGTGGGCCCCAGGAAGATGAAGGAGCCGATGGGGCGCTTGGGGTCCTGCAGGCCCGCCCTCGCGCGCCGGATGGCGCGGCTGACGGCGCCCACGGCCTCTTCCTGCCCGATGACCCTGCGGTGCAGCGTCTCCTCCAGCTTCATCAGCCGGGCGCTCTCCACCATGGTCATGCGCTGCACGGGGATGCCCGTCCAGCCGGCGACCACGTCGGCAACGTCGTCCGGGGTCACCTCGGGGCGGCGCTGGCTGCGCTCCTGGTCCCAGTCCTTCTTGAGGGTCTCTATATCGTTCTTGAGCCGCAGCTCCTTGTCCCTAAGGTCCGCCGCCTTCTCGTAATCCTGCTTGGCGATGGCGGCCTTCTTCTGGGCGGTGGTCTCCTCCAGCGACTTCTCGGACTGCTTGATGCCCGGGGGCATCGCGAAGGCGCGCAGGCGCACGCGGGAGGCGGCCTCGTCCATCACGTCCACCGCCTTGTCGGGCAGGAACCGGTCCGCGATGTAGCGGGCGGAGAACTCCACCGCGCTCTCCAGCGTCTCGTCGGGGAGGGAGACGTGGTGGTGCTGCTCGTAGTGGGGGCGCAGTCCCTTGAGGATCTGCACGGACTTCTCGGTGTCCGGCTCGTCCACCATCACCGGCTGGAACCGGCGGGAGAGGGCGGCGTCCTTCTCGATGTGCTTGCGGTAGTCGTCCAGCGTCGTCGCGCCGATGCACTGCATCTCGCCGCGCGCCAGCGCGGGCTTGAGGATGCCGGCGGCGTCGATGCTGCCTTCGGCCTTGCCCGCGCCCATGATGTTCTGCAGCTCGTCAATAAAGAGGATGATGCTCTCGTCGCTGCGGATCTCCTGCACCACGTCCTTCATGCGCTCCTCGAACTCGCCGCGGTACTTGGTCCCGGCGATGAGGGAGCCGATATCGAGGCTCAGCAGGCGCTTGCCCAGCAGCGTCTCGGGCACGTCCTCGTCCACGATGCGCTGCGCGAGGCCCTCGGCCACCGCGCTCTTGCCCACGCCCGGGGCCCCGATGAGGACCGGGTTGTTCTTGGTGCGGCGCGAGAGGATCTGCGCCATGCGCTCGATTTCCTTTTCGCGCCCGATGACCGGGTCCAGCTTGCCCTGGCGGGCCAGCGCGGTCAGGTCGCGGCTGTTCTTCTCCAGCGTGCTCTGCGTGTGGTCGGCCTCTTCCTCGTGCGGGCCGGCGGCCTCGGCGGCCTGGCGGCGCAGCACCTCCATGTCGCACCCGAACACGGTCAGGATGCGCACGGCGACGGAGTCCTGTTCCATCAGCAGCGCCTGCCACAGCATGCCGGAGCGGACGGGCAGCTGCTGCGCCTTGTGGGCGCGGGCCAGCACGTCGTCCAGCACCTTCTTCATGCGCGGCGTGAGCTCCAGCACCTTGGGCGGCATCTGGCTGGGCGCGGCAAGCTGGCGCACGGCATCCTGCACGGCTTCGAGCGTCACGTTCTCCGGAAGCCCCGGCAGGTCGTCCGACGCGCGGGCAACCAGGCCGATGAGCAGATGCTCCGTGCCCCAATACCGATGCCGCAGCGTAATGGCGGCCTGCTGGGCGAAATCCAGGACCTGCTTCGCTTTCGGGTCGAACTTTCCAAAAATCGGCAACTCTTTATCCTCCTGACAGCACCCGGCGGACTTCATCCGCCCGCCGGAAAGGGAAGGTCCCGGGGTCTCCCCCCTGCGCGGCGAACGTTCCGTTCAGCGCCAGGGGAAGCAGGCTGTCCGCCTGTTCGAGGGTAAGGGGCAGGATTCCGTTGGCGCTGCCAAGGCGAACGCTGCTCCAGTGGGTGAGGAAATCGTTGGGTATCAGCTTCCTGGCGTACTTGATGATACCATAGGAGCGCCAGGCCTGGTCAAGCGCCGCGGACCCCCTGGGGTGGGAGAGGCCCTTCTGC
>DATHTQ010000063.1:0-15335 GCA_035463055.1 Candidatus Limnocylindria bacterium | reverse complement strand
ACGTTGAAGTGGTAGAAGTCGAACCCCCGTCCCTCGCGGCGGCGCTTCAGCATCTCCGCGGCCAGCCGCTCGTACTCGACAAAGAGCGCGGGAAGGTGCTCTTCCGTGAGGCCGTTGGGGTCGCCCGGTGGCGTGACTGCGGGCTCCATGCTGAGCTGGGTGAACCCGAGGTCCGCCATGTGCAGCACGTCCCGCGAGAAATCGAGGTTGTGCCGGGTGTACGTGCCGCGCACATAGTAGCCCCTCTCCCCCCGCGCGCGGACGAACTTCTGGAAGTTGGGCACGACGCGGGCATAACTGCCCCGGCCCGCCCGGTCCCTGCGGAAGCGGTCGTGCACCGCCTCGCGGCCGTCCAGGCTCAGCACCACGTTGTGCATCTCTCGGTTGCAGAAATCCGTCACCTCGTCGTCCAGCAGGACGCCGTTGGTGGTCAGCGTGAAGCGGAACGCCTTGCCGTGCCTCTTCTCCAGTTCCCGGCCGTAGGCGACCAGCCGCTTGACGACGTCCCAGTTGAGCAGCGGCTCTCCACCGAAGAAGTCCACCTCCAGGTGCCGCCGGGTGCCGGAGCGGGCGACCAGGAAATCCAGCGCCGCGCGGCCGGTCTCCTCGCTCATCAGCGCCGCGCCGGTGCCGTAGTCCCCCTTCCCCGCGAAGCAATAGTCGCAGGCGAGGTTGCAGCCGTGGGCGACGTGCAGGCACAGCGCCTTGACCGCGCCGTCCCGCTGGCGGAGCGTCCCCGCGTGCTGTTCATACGTGTCCGGGGTGTACAGCTTGCCGGCAGCCTTCAGCCTGTCCAGCTCGTCCAGCAGCTCAACGGCGCTATTCCGCGTCACCGCGGGGTCGCCCGGGAAGGCTTCCAGCAGGCGGCGGACGGTCTCCTCCCTGTCCCCCGCCTCGTACAGCCGGATGGTAAGCAAGCCCGCCTCGTCGGTCAGGTGGACGGAGCCGCTGAACACGTCCAGCGCCACGTGGTATCCGTTCAGGGAATAGGTATGCGTCATCCGCTCTCCAAAAAACCGCCCTTGTCAGGCGGTCGTCATGTCCTGGAAAAACAAGGGGTTACTCCTGTACCTGCTCGCAGGGCTGGTTGGCCACGCCGCAGGAGGTCTTGCAGGCGGACTGGCACGAGGTCTGGCATTCGCCGCACCCGCCGTCCTTGAGGCTTTCCCGCAGGTCCCGGGTCTTGAGCGTCTTGATGGTCATCGCGTTCACCTCTTTCAGATTGCGCCTTATTGTACGTATCCCCCGCCGCGGTGTCAAGATTTGCCATCCCGGCGCGCCGGGTGCTATACTTCCAGCCAGGCCGCCGGGGGGTTTTCGCCCGGTCCCTTCCCGCGGATGCGCCCGAAGAACGCGTCCAGCAGGGCCTTCGCCTCGTCCTGCAGCAGGCCCCCCTCGCACGCGACGAAGCGGTGGAACACCGGGTCCATCGGCAGGGCGTAGACGCTGCCGCAGCACCCGTACTGCGTGTCGAACGCCCCGAACACGAGGCGGCTGACGCCGCTGAGCAGGATGGCCCCCGCGCACATGGGGCACGGCTCCAGGGTCACGAACATCTCGCAGCCGTCCAGCCTGCCCGTCCCAAGCGCCTCGCGCGCCGCCGCCAGGGCCAGCATCTCCGCGTGGGCCAGCGGGTCGTTCCGCCCCGCCTGGGCGTTCGCCGCCGCGGCGACGATCTGGCCCCCGCGCGCGACGACCGCGCCGACGGGCACCTCATCCGGGTTTCCGGCCGCCGCTTCCAGCGCGGCCCGCATCAGGGAAATATCGTCCATCGTGCCTCCGCGCCCAGTATACCACAGCCACGGACCACCGCCAGAAGCCACATTTCGAGGAGGGGTTATGCAGAACGACACCCTGCGGCTCATCGCCGCGCGCCGGTCCCACCGCGCGTACAAGCCCGAACAGCTCACGGAAGAGCAGCTCACGGCCATCATGGACGCGGCCCTCGCCTCCCCCTCCGGCAACAACCGCCAGCCGTGGCACTTCACGGTCGTGCAGGACCAGGCGCTGCTGGACCGCGTGAACCGCGCCGCGTTTGAGGCGGCCATGGCCCGCGCGCCCGAGACCCGCAGCCCGCGGTTCGCCCAGCCGACCTTCCACGTGTTCTACCACGCGCCCACCGTCGTCTTCCTCTCCGCCGCCAAGGAGAGCCCCTGGGAGGTCGTGGACTGCGGCATCGCGGTGCAGAACATCGCGATCGCCGCCGAGAGCCTCGGCCTGGGCAGCGTCATCCTCGGCCTGCCGCGCGAGGCGTTCTCGGGCAAGGACCGCGGGGAGCTCGAGAAGGCGCTCAAGTTCCCGGAAGGATACTCGTTCGTCATCTCCATCGCCGTCGGCACCCCCGACGACGACAAGGCCGCCCACGAACCCAAGCCGGGCCTGATCGACTACATCCGCTGACCGTCATCCGGAGGTCGTTTTGACAAAGCCCCTGAGGACCATCGCGCTTGGCCTCCTGTTCGCCGCGCTGCTTCTCCCCTTCCTGACCTGGGCGACGCAGGGCCAGCCGGCAAGCGTTAACGGATACGTATTCTACGACGGCGATATGGACGGCCTGCGCGGGCCGGCCGAACGTCCGGTGGAAGGCGCGGAGGTCATCCTCTGGCAGCTGGACGGCGGGCGTGAAACCCTCGCCGCTTCCGCGCGCTCCGACGCGATGGGCGACTTCACGCTGCAAGCCCCGGGTGCGGGCGAATACCGCCTGGAAATCCGCCTGCCCGGCGACCTGCGGTTCACCGTGCCTGCCTCCGGGGGCAGCCGCGCGCTCCCCTCGCAGGGGGGCGTAAGCCGCACGCCCGCCTTCACGCTTACGGGCGGCGAAGCCGCCGTCGTCCCCGTCGGGGCGACGCAGCGCAGCGCCTACCTCAACGTTGTCGCCTTCGGGGACGAGAACGCCAACGGCGGCCGCTTCAGCAGCGAGCCGCTGCTGCGGGACGTGGAAATCCGGCTGCTGTACGAGTGGGAGGGCGAGCAGTACGTCGTCGCCAGCACCATGACGGACCGCGAGGGTTTCGCGCAACTGCGCGACCTGACCCCGGCGCGCTACCGCATGGAGGCCGTGCTGCCGGAGCCCTACATCGCGGGGCCGCTGGGCGAGAAGCTGACCTCCTTCTACAACACCGTCCTGCCCGCAGGCGAGAATCGCGGCGTGACCGAGCCGTTCGACCTCCAGCGCAGCATCGCGCTGGGCGTGGGCGGCATCCAGGCGGGCAGCGTGTCCGGCGCCGTCTGGCACGACGCTGACCTGGACGGGCGAAAGGGCGCCGCGGAAGGCGCCTTCCCCGGCATCCGGCTGACGCTGATCCATAAAACCCTCGGCCTGACCCAGACGCTGACGACCGGGAACGACCCAACCTTCCGCTTCGGCTACCTCCAGCCCGGCGACTACATCCTCACGGCGGACCTGCCCGACGGCATGATGTTCGCGCCCGCGGGCACCGGCTCCGCCTTCACGGACGGCTACGACGCCTCCGCTTCCATCCAGGTCACGGTGTCGCCGGGACAGGGCGCGGACGCGGGGACCGTGGGCGTCATGGCCGCGAGCACGGTGACGGTCGTCGCGTTCCACGATACGGACGCGGACGGTATCCCGGAAGCCGGGGAGCCGGCTTTCTCCGGGGCGCTGGTGGAGGCAATGGAGGGCGGGGTCCCCATGGCCAAAGCAACCACGGACGCGCACGGGCACGCGGTGCTGCCCAGGGTCCGCCACGGCAGCGCCGAAATCCGCGTGACCCTTCCGGGCGGCCAGGTATTTTCTACCGCACACCCCGAGGGCAACGCCTTCGCGTCGCTGCGCGCGGCGTCCTCCCTGTCGGCCACAGTACTGCTTGCCCCGGGCGGGGCGCAGACCCTGTATGCCGGGGTGACGCTGCCCGCGTCGGTGTCCGGCATGGTGTTCGACGACGGCGACCTGTCCGGCAAACGGGGCGCGGGCGAAGGGCCCCTCGCGGGCTTCCGCGTCGCCGCCATCACCCAGGACGGCCGCGCCGCCGCCGAGATGCAGACCGGGGAGGACGGCGCGTACCTGCTGGACCGCCTGGTCCCCGGCACTTACACGCTGCGGGTCGTCCCGCCGTCGCCCTACGTGTTCTCCGGGCTGTCCGAGACGGGCGTAGGCACCGAGAACGCCGTCGCCGCCCAGTCGCCCGAGTACGGCGAGACCTTGCCCTTCACGCTCTCCGGCGGCGAGGAGCGGGAGAACCTGGACGCGGGGGCGTTCCGCTCCGCGGTCATCGCCGGTTCCGTCCTCCTGGGCGACGAGGAGCTGGGCATGGACGGCTCCCTCGGCGGGCTCGGGGGCGTGCTGGTCGAATTGCTGGACGAGAACGGCATCGCCGTCTCGGAGCACACCACGGCGCGCACGCTGCCGGACGGAAGCTATTCGCTCAAGGGCGCACTGCCGGGCACGTACGCGCTGCGCTACACCCTGCCCGACGGCGCGAAGTTCTCCTCCCCTGTGACCGACGCGAGGCAGCTGCTCTCCGGCGGCTTCACGGTGCGCTCCAGCGAGGAACTGGCTTTCCCGCCGCTGTTCGCGGTGCGGACCGGCGCCTTCTCCGGAACGGTGTTCCACGACTCGGACAACGACAACGCCTTCGACGCGGGCGACCAGGCGCTGTCCGGCGCGGAGGTCATGCTTACGAACCTGCGCACCGGCGAAATATACGAGGCCGCCAGCGGGGACGACGGCGCGTTCGCCATCGAGGGCGTCCGCCCCGGCCGCTACACGCTGCGCGCGGCGCTGCCGGAGGGGTTCGCCCTGGACTATCATCCGAACAATCCCCTCGGCGCGTCCCTTTCGGGCAGCGCGGAGGCGGAGTTCACCGTCCGCATGGGCGAGGCCACGCAGGGCAGGATGCTGCCCGCAGTGCGGCCAGTGCGCGTCAGCGGGTACAGCTTCTACGACAACGACCTGGACGGCATATATCTGGCTGATATGGATACGCCGTTCCCCACGTCTTTCACGCTGACGCATGTCCGGACCGGCGCGCGCTTCGACATGGAAGCGGGCAAGGACGGCGCGTACACCCTTCCCGCGGCGTTCCCCGGGCCCTATACGTTCCGGGTGGCCCTGCCGGAGGACCATTTCGTGTCCGTCCCGCGGAACGCCGCCCGCGCCGGCAGCGCGTTCACGGGCAACGTCACGCTCACGGAGGAAACCGCCGGGATGGACCTCGCGGTCGTGCAGTGGGGAAGCCTCAGCGGCAGCGTCTGGAACCTGGACGGCAGCGCGACCCACGTCGCGGGCATCCCGGTAACCTTGTACACCGCGAAGGGGGCGCAGGTCGCCAGCGCCGTCTCCGGCGCGGACGGCTCGTATTCCTTCGAGAAACTTCTTCCCGGCAGCTACATGCTGCACGCGGAGCTGCCCGAAGGCTACCGCTTCGCCCGTGAGCGCGACACCGCCGCGCGCGTGAGCGCCATCACCGCCGAGGCCGCGGGGAGGGACAGCGCAAAGGGTTCCGGCGATGCCTTCCCCCTCGCGATGGGCGAGCGCAAGGCCGGGCAGGACGTGGGCATCGGCGCGATGGGCAGGCTTGGCGACTTCGCCTGGCTGGACCTGGACCGGGACGGCATGCAGGACGCCGGGGAGCCGGGCTTCCCGGGCATCGAGGTGGTCGTGTACCAGTACGGCGAGGAAGTCGCGCGCGCGGTCACCGACGCCTACGGCTACTACAGCGTGAACAACCTGTATCCCGGGGCCTACGTAGTGGAGGCCAAGGTACCCGCCGGCGTGCGGCCCACGGCCGTCCAGACGGAGTACCCGCTGGTCGCCAGCATCCTCGGCGCGGCCGAAGGCGGCGTTGCCCGGTCCGGCGAGGTGCGCGTGCCCGGCGGCGGGCGCAACCTGGCGGCGGACCTGGGGTTCGCGCCGCTGGACGGCACCAAGCCCGAGACCCTGTTCGAGGTGCCGCAGAAGGACTGGACCCGCGTCAACGAGCAGAGGCCTTCCAGGTAGCCCACCACCGGATACACGGCGCAGCGCCCCGCCTTGGCCGGCGGGGCGCTGCGCGTTTCACACTCCCGGGAAGGACCCGGAAAGGGAAGTTACTCCTCTTCCTCTTCCTCGGGCAGCTCGGCGTTGTGGTAGACGTTCATCACGTCGTCGTTGTCCTCCAGCAGGCTGAGCAGCTTGCGGACCTTGGCCTCCGCCTCGGCGTCGGGCAGGGTGACCGTGGTCTGCGGGATCTTCTGGCGCTCGGCAGAGAGGAAATGGTAGCCCTTGCCCTCCAGGGCCTCGCGCACGGCGGAGAAGTCGCCCGGGGCGGTGTACACCTCGAAGCCGTCCTCGCTGCCCTGCACGTCCTCGGCTCCGGCCTCCAGCGCGTCGAGCATCAGCTGGTCCTCGTCCACGGCGGGGGAGCGCTCGATGAGCAGCAGGCCCTTGAAGTCGAACATGTAGCTGACCGCGCCGGTGGTCGCGAGCGAGCCGCCGTGACGGTCGAAGATGTGGCGTATCTCGGAGCCGACGCGGTTGCGGTTGTCCGTCACCACGTCCGCGATGATGGCGACGCCGTTGGGGGCGTAGCCCTCGTAGCTGATCTCCTCATAGACGACGTTGCCGCCTTCGCCTGCGGCCTTCTTGATGCTGCGGGTGATGTTGTCGTTGGGCACGTTGCTCGCCTTCGCCTTGGCGATGATGTCGCGCAGCTTGCCGTTGACGTTCGGGTCCGCCCCGCCCTCGCGCACCGCGATGGCGATCTCGCGGCCGATCTTGGTGAAGATCTTGCCGCGCTCGGCGTCCGCCTTGCCTTTCCTATGCTTGATGTTTGCCCATTTGGAATGCCCTGACATGAAGCCCACCCTCTCGTTTCTGGTTCACTGCATCATAGCACCGGGAGCGCATGCAGTCAACGCGCGGACGCTCCCCGGCCTAGGGCCGCCAGCGCGCGGTCCGGGTAATTGGTGATGAGGATGTCCGCCCCCGCGTCCGCGCATTTTCGCACGTCCCGGTCGTCGTTGACGGTCCAGACGTGGACGCGCCCGCCCTGGCGCTTCGCCTCGGCGTAGCCCTCGGGGTGCAGCAGCAGGTCCCAGTAGTGGGGGTGCAGCGCCTCCACGCCGGTCTTCTTCAGGTAATCCGCGGGGAACAGCATGTTGCACCCGTACAGCAGGCCGCAGGGGGCGTCGGGCTTGATGCGCTTGAGCAGCAGCAGCGAATGGTGGTTGAACGACGAATAGAGGACGCGGTCCGCCATCCCCATCTTCTCCACCAGGCGGACACACTTCTCCTCCATGCCCGGGTAGGGGATGACTCCGTTCTTGAGCTCGACGTTGACCCACATCCCGGTGGGCTGGAGCAGCTCCAGCACCTCCTCCAAGGTCGGGGCCAGCGCGCCCTCGTACTCGGGGTGCGGCTTGCTGAAGGAGTGCTTCTTTATTTCCTTGAGGGTCAGTCTGCCGACCAGGCCGCTGCCGTCCGAGCAGCGGTCGATGCGCTCGTCGTGGGTGACGATGATATGCCCGTCGCGCGTGAGGTGGACGTCCAGCTCCACCCCGTCCGCGCCCTGCTCCACAGCCAGCCGGAACGCCTCCAGCGTGTTCTCCGGCGCGTACCCGGATGCCCCGCGGTGCGCGAAAATGCGTGTGTCCATGCGTCCTTGCCTTCCGTTGCGTATTCTCCGATAATCGTACCATAGCCGCCCGGCGCGGACAACCGCACGCCGCGCGGCGGGAGGGGGTTGAAGCGGTGATATCAGCCGACAGGGTGACGGAGCTCCTGGGGGAGGCTGCCTCGCGCCTGCCGCAGGAAATCTTCCACGGCCTGAACCTCGGCATCGGGGTGTCCGACCGGGCCAAGCGGCAGCACGGCACGCCGGGCAGGGACATCTACATCCTCGCGGAGTACCGCGTCAGCCACGACCTGGGCCGGGGCATCCTCGTATACTACGGTTCGCTGAAACGCGTATACCCGGACCTCTCGGATGACGGGGAGGGGCGGGGAATCATCGAGTCCCTGCTCAAGCACGAGCTCACCCACCACCTGGAGCACCTGGCCGGGAACCACGACCTGGAAATCGACGACGAGATCCGCCTGCGGGAGATGCTGCGGGACTGAACCCCGTCAGTACCAGGTCTGCAGGAACGCGGTCACGCGCCAGCTTTCGTCCGTGAGGCGGTACTGGAACACGTCCGGCCCTGTTTGCATGTCCGCGCCGACCATGGAGATGTTGCGCTGCCTCTCCCCCGCCCGGCTGTCGTACACGTAGGAAAGGCGCTTTACCCTGCTTGCGAGGTTGCCCTCCGCGGTCTCCAGCAGGAACGTCCCGTCCCCCAACGCCTGCACGCGGGTGACCAGGCCCACGTGCAGCGCCCCGTAGCCGCCCCGTTCGCCGTAAACAACGAGGTAGCCGGGCCTCGGCACGTTGGTCAGCCGGTCCAGGTTCCCGAATCCCACTAGCAGCTTCGGCACCCCCGCCTCGCGCACACCGTAGGGGCTTCCGTCCGCCAGGGGCTTCAATCCCTTGTACGAATCTGTCGGGGCGAGCGCCACCCCGCCCTGCGCGAGCGCGTACACCGCGAACGCGCCGCACCAGCCGAAGCTGGCCTTGGGCCCGTAATACCATGTTGTGTACTTGTTGCTGCGCTTCATGGACTTGCCGGCGGCTTCCTCCCACTCCGCGATGGCAGCGTCAATGGCGCGCAGGATTTCCGCGGGCGGCGCCGGGTCCTCCTCCACGGTGACCAGGAGCCTGGCCGTTTCCTTGCCCTTGGCCGTGCGGATGAGCAGGGCCTCGCCCGGGGCAAGCGCGGTGACCGTGCGGCCTTCGACTGCCGCGACGTTAGGCGCATCAGATACCCATTCTCCCTTGCCGATATCCGGGAGCTTATACGCCTCATATGAGACCATCCGCCGGGACGCGGCGGTCTCCCCCCGCGCGAAGGCGGCCGCACCCGGAAGCGCGACCAATGCTGCAAGCAGCAGGCATGCGATGCGTCTCATCCGTCCTCCCCAGCCTTGAGCGTCTCCCCGGTTTTCCGGCCGGGAACCGGCGGCTCGTCCCCCACGTGGTCCAGCCGCATGTTCAGCCTTGCCCGCCGCATCGAGTAGGACTGGTCAATGGCCACGGCGCCGAAGCCGAGGAGGATGAACAGGTAATATGTGAAGAAGCGCCATACGAGCAGCGCGGCGAAGATGGTGACCTCGGGGAAGAATCCCCGGAAGAACAGGTAGAACCCGCCTTCCTGCGCGCCGGAGGCGCCGGGCAGCGGCGTGAACGACGCCGCGATGTACAGCATGAACTGGATCGTGATCAGTTCGCTGTACCCGTAGCGCGCCAGGCCGAACCCCCGGTAGACGGCGTAGATCACGCTCATCATCGCGCTGACCTGCATGAGCGCCAGCAGGAACAGGGCCAGGAACTGCATGGGATGGCCCGTGAGCAGGTTGACGCTGGAGTGGAAGTCGTTGAGCGCGGCGTCCAGGCGCGAGGAGGTTGCCGCCTTGTCCTTGACCAGCCGCACCCTGTGCGCGATGTTGACGAGGAAGATGATGATGGCGCGCACGAAGTTGCGGTTGATGGCCAGCAGGATGACGAGCACCACCATCATGGAGTTCAGCAAAAACCCGAGCGCGGCGAACCATACCGCCCCGCCCAGCATGCGGCGCACGAACGGCTCGTGGAACGCCCACATGACGGCGCCGGTGAGCAGCAGAGCGCACTGCCAGCAGAAGAACTTGACCGCCAGGGCCGAATAGCCCGTCCCGAACGCGACGCCGCGCTTGCGCAGCGCGTACGCCTGCATCGGCTGGCCGCCGGTCGCTGCGGGCGTGACGTTGGAATAGAACATGCCCATGAGCCCCACCAGCGTGCAGGCGGCCATGGTGACGCGCACGCCCTGGAAGCGGAAGAACACGCGCAGGCTGTACCCTTCCAGCAGGATGTGGGTGACCAGGCACCCCAGCGCAGCCAGCAGCCAGGCGGGGTTGATGCGCCGCAGCGCGCCCACGACCTGGGCCGGGTCCCCGGCGCGGGAGACGAGGAACAGGACCAGCAGGAGCGTCAGGACGATGAAGCCGACGTTCAGCAGCATCCCTCGCCGTTCCTTGCTCAGCTTGCCCATATCCCATCGCTTTCGAGAAAAATCCTCATGGGAGTATAACACGCGGCGGTATCGTTGTCACACCGCGGCCCTGTGAAGGGGGCCGCCTTTGTGGTAATATCCCACTTGGTAAAACGCATTCCGCTGGGAGGCCGACATGGCACAGAGGCATCTTCAGGACATCAGGATAGGCACGTGCGTCCCGGGCCCGGAGGCGGACCAATACGCCCCCGCCTTCCTGGACATGGGGTACGAGGCGCTCTCCGTCAACTTCCACATGGAGTTCTCCGGTGTCAACATCGAGGAGCAGGGACGCGCCCTGCGCGAGCTGGCCGAAAGCCGCGGCGCGCGCGTCACCACGCTGGGCGTGTACAGCAACCCGGTGCAGTTCGAGGACCACGTAACCCAGTTGGAGCGCGCCATTGACGCCGCCCACCTGTATGGCGCGGACATCGTGTCCACCTTCGCCGGGGCCTACGAGGGGCGGCCCGTGAGCGAGTCGTTCACCCGGTTTGGCGAGGTGTTCCGGGGCCTTTGCAGCAGGGCGCAGGACAAGGGCGTGCGCATCGCGCTGGAGAACTGCCCCATGGGCGGCACCTGGAACAGGGCCACCTGCAACATCGCCTTCACCCCCAAGGCCTGGGAAGCGATTTTCAACGAGGTCCCCTCGCCCGCATTGGGGCTGGAGTGGGAGCCCGCCCACCAGATGATCCAGCTCATCGACCCCATCGCCCAGCTGCGCAAGTGGGTGGGCAAGGTCGTCCACCTGCACGGCAAGGACGCGAGCGTGGACCTGCGCGCCGTCGCGGACGACGGTATCCTCTTCCCCGAGAGCAACTTCGCGCCGCAGCGCACCGTCGGCTTCGGCGACTGCGACTGGCGGCTCATCATCACCATCCTGCGCCAGCACGGCTTCACGGGCGACATCGCCGTGGAGGGCTTCCACGACCCGGTGTACCGCTGGAGCCTGGAGATGGAGGGCCAGCGCCACGCGCTCGCCTACCTGCTGTGGTGCCGCGGCGGCGCCCAGCCCGCCTGACGGGGCTTCGCGATGATCGTAGCGAAATTCGGGGGGACGTCGCTGGCGGACGCGGCCGCGTTCCTGCGCGTGCGGGACATCCTGCGCGCGGATTCCGACCGGCGGTACGTGGTCGTCAGCGCGCCAGGCAAGCGCGGGCCGGAAGACCGCAAGGTCACCGATTTGCTCCTGCTGTGCCACCGGAAGGCCGCGAACGGCGAGGATTTCTCGGCGGAGTTCGACTCCGTCACGGAGCGTTTCGGGGACATCGCCGCCGCGCTGCACACGCAGCCGCTGCCGCGCGCGGAGCTGGAGCGCATCCGCGGGGCGGTGGCCGCCGGAGCGAGCCGGGACTACGTCGCCAGCCGAGGGGAATACCTGTGCGCAAGGCTGGCGGCCCAGTGGCTGGACATGGCGTTCGTGGACGCGGCCTGCTGCGTGCGCTTCCACCCCGACGGGCGGCTGGACGACCAGGAGACCCACCGGCTGCTTCGCGAGTCGCTGCTCGCGCACGAGTACGCCGTGCTGCCCGGGTTCTACGGCGCGGACGCCGCGGGCGAGATCCACACCTTCTCGCGCGGGGGCAGCGACGTCTCCGGCGCCCTGGCCGCCGCGGCGGTGGACGCGGACCTGTACGAAAACTGGACCGACGTGACGGGCTTCCGGTCCGCGGACCCGCGCATCGTGCCGGACGCGACCTACATCTCCAGCCTCACCTACCGGGAGCTGCGCGAGCTGAGCTACATGGGGGCGACGGTGCTGCACGAGGACGCCATCTTCCCCGTGCGCCGCGCCGGCATCCCCACCGGCATCCGCAACACGTTCGACCCCCTGCACCCCGGCACCACCATCCGCCAGGCCATGCGCACGCAGGGCAAGGTCCCCATGCTGACGGGCATCGCGGGCAAGCGCGGCTTCTCGGTCATCGTCATCGAGAAGGACCGCATGAACGAGGAGATCGGCTTCGGGCGCAAGGTGCTGTCGGTGCTGGAGCGGCACGGCGTCAACTTCGAGCACCTGCCCACCGGCATCGACGCGCTGTGCGTCATGGCGAGGACGGCGGCGCTCTCCCCGGCGCGGGCGGACATCCTCGCGGAGATCGAGCGCGAGGTGCAGCCCGACACGATGTCGGTGCAGGACGGCGTCGCGCTGGTGGCCTGCGTGGGCGCGGGGATGTTCAAGCAGCACGGCACCATCGCCCGGCTGTTCACCGCGGTGGCGGAGCAGGGCATCGCCATCCGGACGATGTTCCAGGCCCCCAGCGAGCTGTCGGTCATCATCGGCGTAGGCGAAGAGGACCTGGAGCGCGCGGTGCGGGCGCTGTACGACGCGTTCATCCGGGCGTGACGTTTTCCGGGCATTGGCAAAGGAAAACCCGCCGCCGTGCAAGGGTTGCGCGGGCAGGCGCGTTGGATGTACAGAGAACGGTAAGGAGGCACCCATGAAAAGACTGATCGGCATCCTTCTGCTGGCGCCGCTGCTCCTGCCCCTGGCGGCCGTACCCGCCGCCCAGGCGTCCTACGGCCTGCCGCCGGAGCGCCTGGTCAGCCTCGTGCACAACGCGCCCAATACCGGCAAGATGCTGCCCGCCCAGTTCGACCCCTATGTGACCACCTACCTGCTGACGGTCGCAAGCTGGGTTTCCCGCGTCACCCTGACCCCCACCACGGCCTCGCCGCTGAGCGTCGTGACCGTCAACGGCCAGCCGGTCGCCAGCGGCCAGCCCTCCCAGGTCATCCAGATGACCAACGACCCGCAGCAGGTCGAGATCGTCGTCACCGCCTATGACACGTCCCGCGTGATGATCGGCCAGACCGTCTACACCGTGTTCCTGCAGCGCCGCCCCAGCGAGCGCCGCACCCGCGTGTCCGCCGGCTATATCAAGGAAATCACCATCAAGGACGGCATCGCCACCATCTCCGCCGACCTGGTGACCATCAACTGGAAGCAGAAGAACACGAACATCTCCACCTTCACCAACGACAGCACCTACGTCTACAAGTACGACACCGACCCCAACTGCCTCTTCTATTTCGGCACCAAGCAGAACCCCATCCGCTCCACCAACGCGTCCCACTTCGCGGACTATTACCTCAGCAAGGGCAGCAACCTCTACTACCTCATCTACATCGAGGACAAGATCGTCTGCGTGCTGCCCTACGGTGCCGACTGAAGATTAACTAATGGACTGATGTGCCTTGCCATACGGCAAGAGGCCGGGGCGGTCGCCCCGGCCTCTTGCGTTACGCTGTGAAAAATTACCTGATCGCGCCCTGCTTGACGGCTTCCTCGTACCGCCTGCCGACCTCGTCCCAGTTGACGACGTGCCACCAGTTCTTGAGGTACTCGGGGCGGCGGTTCTGGTACTTCAGGTAATACGCGTGCTCCCAGACGTCCACGCCCATGATCGGGGTCTTGCCGTTCATCAGGGGGTTGTCCTGGTTGGGGGTTTTGTCCACGGCCAGCTTGCCGTTCTCCAGCACCAGCCACGCCCAGCCGGAGCCGAACTGCCCGATGCCGGCCTCCTCGAGCTTCTGCTGGAACTGCTCGAAGGAGCCGAACGCCTCGTCGATCTTCTGTGCCAGGACGCCCTTGGGGGTGCCGCCCGCCTGGGGCGCCATGATTTCCCAGAACATCGCGTGGTTGATATGCCCGCCCCCGTTGTTGCGCACCACGGTGCGCTTGTCCTGCGGGAGGGCTTCCAGGTTCCGGACGATCTTCTCGATGGGCCACTCAGCGAATTCGGTGCCTTCAATGGCCGCGTTGAGCTTGTCCAGGTAGGCCTGGTGGTGCTTGTCGTGGTGCAGTTTCATGGTCGCTTCATCAATATACGGCTCCAGGGCCGCATAATTGTATTTCAGTTCCGGCAGTGTAAACATGGTGCGCGTACCTCCTTCAGTCATATTACTTATATACCCGATAGGAATAATATCCAAACAGTACAAACGCCTGTCCACACTCCGGCGTAACGCCCCGCGCGGCCTTGTTTGACCCTGCCGCGCCCGCGCTGATATACTCGAGGCCGATTCCACCCAGAGGTGCGTATGATCAGGGACAAAGGCTTTTACCGGGCGCTGGCCGCGCTGGCCATCCCCGCGGCGTTCCAGTCGCTCGTCAACATCCTCATGGCCACGGCGGACAACCTCATGGTGTCCCGCGTGGATGCGCGGGGCCTCGCTTTCACGGCGGTGCTTCAGTCCGGCGGGGTGGTCAACCTCGCCCTCGCCGCGCTGACGGGGCTTTCGGCGGGCTCGGTGGTTCTGGTCAGCCAGTACTGGGGCATCAAGGACTACCGGCGCATCCGGGAGGCGGGCGCGGCGTCGCTCGCCATCTGCGCGCTCGCGGCTGTCCTGCTCATCGGTCTGGTCAACCTGTTCCCCCGCGCCATCCTGGGCATCGTCATCCGCAGCGACCAGGAGGAGGCCATCTCCTACGCGATGCGCTACCTCCCCCTCGCCAGCCTGTCGTTCCTGCCCTATGCGGTGACCGCCGCCCTGACCGGGCTGATGCGCGGCGTCCAGGTGGCCCGGGTCACCATCTACGCGGGCGCGGTGTCGCTTATCAGCAAGGTGGGTCTGTCCTACCTCCTGGTGTTCGGGGGGGCGGGCTTCCAGGGCATGGGCGTGCCGGGCGCGGCGCTGGCGACCCTGCTCTCGCGCCTGCTGGAAATGGCCGCGGTCATCCTGTTCTGCCTCAAGGGCCAGAGGACCCTCCCCCTGGGGCGCGGGTTCGTGCGCGCCCAGGCCGCCTGGGCGTGGCGCGACTTCGCGCGCTACGCGATGCCGGTGGGCCTGACCGACATGCAGTGGTCCGTCATCGGCATCGTCAAGCTGGCCATCATCGGGCAGCTCGGCAGCACGATGACCAACGCGGCGGGCGTCTCGGAAACGCTGATGAACCTGGCCACGCTGGTGCCGTTCGCGCTGGCGGGCGGAGCGGCGGTGCTGGTGGGCAAGGCGGTGGGCTCCGGGGATGTGGCGCTGGCCAGGAGCTACTCCCGCACGCTGCAGGCGCTCTTCCTGGGGCTTGGCCTCACCGTCGCCGCCCTGGCCTTCCTGCTGCGCGGGCCGTTCATCGGGATGCACGCGATGACGCCGGAGGCCGCGTCCCTCGCGTCGCGGATGATTGTGCTGGGCTCCATCACGCTCATCGGCACTGGGTACCACGCGTCGTGCTTCATGGGCATCCTGCGCGGGGCGGGCGACAGCCGCTTCGTGATGCTGGTAGACCTCATCTGCGGCTGGCTCATCGTCATCCCCTCCGCCGCGCTGGC
>DATHTQ010000062.1:0-4692 GCA_035463055.1 Candidatus Limnocylindria bacterium | reverse complement strand
GGCGTTGGTCACCTTCGCGCCGGAGGCGTAGCGGGCGGGCATCTCGTCGCGCAGCTTGGTCCACACGGGCCGGTCGTCCCGGAACGCCTGGGAGCGGTGCGACTCGTTGAGGAAGTCCATGTTGGCGCGGAAGTAGGCCTGCACCGAGTCCACCATCCAGACCCTTCCCTCCACTTCATACCCGCCGACGCGGTAGATGCGCTCGGAAATCATCTGCGCGAGCAGGTCGCGGGAGAAATGGTGCTGCCCCGAGGACGCCGCCCGGTCCACCAGGTCGATGAGCAGCTCGCGGCGCGCGACGAACGCGCCGATGTAGGTGTTCTCGAACCGGGGGATCATCGGGTCGATCTCCAGCCGGGTGGCCAGGCCGTCCTCCATGCGCAGGTACCGCCCGCGGCCGTTGCGGCGCACGTTGCCGTCCCTGGTGTACAGCAGGGTGATGTCCGCCTTGCTGGAGACGTGCCGGTTCACCACGTCCCGGAAATCCGCCTGGTAGAGGACGTGGCTGTCGGACACTGCGAGGAACCGCTCGTCCGTCCCGCGCATGAACCCGGTGTTGGAGTGCAGGGCGTCCAGGAAGCCGCGGTACGTGCCCACGTTGTCCTGGGACATCAGCGGCGGCAGGATCGTCATGCCGGACCGTTTGCCGTGCAGGTTCCACTCGCGCCCGCTGCCCAGGTGGTCCATGAGGCTGTGGTAGTTCTTCTGCATGATGATCCCGATGTTGCGGATGCCCGAATGGATCATGCTGGAGAGGATGAAGTCGATGAGCCGGTAGCGGCTGACCATCGGCAGCGCCGCGGCGGCGCGGTAGCGGGTGAGCTCCTGCAGGTCGTCCACGCGCTCCCCGGTATAGATGAGGCCGGCGATATCCTGTTTCATGGCTCCTCCTCACTCCCCCATCTGGGCGCCCGCGGCGAGCACGTGGTTCGCCGGGACATGCGCGTTGCTGCCGACGACCGCGATGTCGCCGGTCTCCCCGCCGACCTGGGCGTTCTCCCCGATGACGGCGTTCTCGGCGACGATGGCGCGGCGCACGACCGCGCCCGGCCCGATCACCGCGTGCGGCATGACGACGGAATCGACGACCTGCGCCCCCGCGCTGACGTACACGTCCGCGGAGAGCACCGAGTGGGCCACCTTTCCGTACACCTCGCACCCCTCGGTGACGAGGCTGTCGGTGATTTCGCCGCCGGCGGCGGCGTAGTGCGGCGGCTCGCCGACGTTGCGCGCGTAGATGCGCCACTTGCGGTCGTGCAGGTCGATGGGCGGCGGGTCGGTCAGCAGGTCCATGTTGGCGTCCCACAGGCTCTCGACGGTGCCGACGTCCTTCCAGTAGCCGTTGAACCGGTAGGCGGCCAGCCGCTCACCCCGGGCGAGCATCGTGGGGATGATGTTGCGCCCGAAGTCGTTGACGCTGGCGGGGTCGGCCTCGTCTTCCTCCAGGTAGCGGCGCAGCTTGTCCCAGGTGAAGACGTACACGCCCATGCTCGCGTTGTTGCTCTTGGCGTTCCTGGGCTTCTCCTCGAACTCCGTGATGAAGCCGTCCGCGTCAGTGTTCATGATGCCGAAGCGGCTCGTGTCCTCCCAGGGCACCGGGCGCACCGCCACGGTCAGGGCGGCCTCCTTCTGCATATGCAGGGCGAGCATCTCGGTATAGTCGCACTTGTAGATGTGGTCGCCCGAGAGGATGAGCACCAGGTCCGGGTTGAACTGCGAGATGAACGCCAGGTTCTGGTAGATCGCGTTGGCGGTCCCCTTGTACCACTCCCCCGCCTCGCCCCTGGAATACGGCGGCAGCACGAACACGCCGCCGCTGTTCATGTCCAGGTCCCACGGCGCGCCGGAGCCGATGTAGGAGTTGAGCTCCATCGGCTTGTACTGCGTCAGCACCCCGACGGTGTCGATGCCGGAGTTGGAGCAGTTGGACAGCGGGAAATCGATGATGCGGTACTTCCCGCCGAACGGGACGGCGGGCTTGGCGACATCCCGGGTCAGGATGCCCAGGCGGCTGCCCTGGCCTCCGGCCAGCAGCATGGCCACGCAGTTCTTCTTCTGCATCATGGGGCTTGCTCCTTCCTGTCGGTGGGATGCGTCCTGCGCGGGGCCCGGGGAGCCTTGGAGGGCGGGGGCGGCGCGGCCGCCGTGTCCTTCCCGATCGCGTCCTCCGGGGGCCCGGAAGCCGGCTCGGGCTCCCGGCGATACCGGAAATATACGGCGCTCAGCGGGGGAACGCAAACCTCCAGGGACCAGGGAAGGCCGTTGCAGGGTATTTTCTCGGCTTTTATGGGCGCCGGGTTGCCCTTGTCGGAGCCGCCGTACTCCCGCCGGTCGGAGTTGAGGCACTCCTCGATTTCTCCCGGTCCTGGCAGCCCGACGCGGTAGGCGGGGTAATAGGCGGGGGTGAAGTTGACCATGCAGACAATGGGGTCGCCGGCTTTCCCTGTGCGCGTGAAGGCGGCGATGCTGCGGTCCCGGTCGTCGGCCGCAAGCCACTGGAAGCCGTCCCAGCTGTCGTCCGCCTCGAAGAGCGCGGGAGTGTCCCGGTAGAAGCGGTTCAGCTCGCGCACGAAGCGGCACAGGTCCGGGTGGCGCTCGTACACCATGAGGAACCAGTCCAGCTGGCCGTCATAGTTCCATTCGATGAACTGCCCGAACTCGCCCCCCATGAACAGCAGCTTCTTGCCGGGGTGCGCCATCTGGTAGCCGTACAGCGCACGCACGCCCGCGAACTTCTGCCACAGGTCGCCGGGCTGCTTGTCCAGCATGCTCTTCTTGCCGTGCACGACCTCGTCGTGCGAGAAGGGCAGGATGTAGTTCTCGCTGAACGCGTACATCATCGAGAACGTGATCTTCTCGTGGCTGCCCTTGCGGTACAGCGGGTCGAGCGCGATATAGGACAGGATGTCGTTCATCCAGCCCATGTTCCACTTGAACCCGAACCCCAGGCCGCCCAGCTCCAGGGGCCGGGTGACCAGCGGGAACGCCGTGGACTCCTCCGCGATCATCATGGCGCCCGGGAAATCCCGGTAGACCGTGCGGTTGAGCTTGCGGAGGAACTCGATGGCCTCCAGGTTCTCCCGCCCGCCGTACTTGTTGGGCAGGTAGTCGTTCCCGCGGCCGAAGTCGTGGAACAGCATGCTGGACACCGCGTCGCACCGCAGGCCGTCGGCGTGGAAGACCTCCAGCCAGAAGCAGGCGTTGGACAGCAGGAAGCTGTTGACCTCGCCCCTGGCCATGTCGAACATCATCGTGCCCCACTGCGGCATCTCGGCGCGGCGCAGGTCCTCGTGCTCGTAGCAAGGCGTGCCGTCGAAGCGCCGCAGGCCGACCTCGTCGCGCGGGAAGTGCGCGGGCACCCAGTCGAGGATGACGCCGATGCCCGCCTGGTGCAGCCGGTCCACGAACGCCATGAACTCCCGCGGCGTGCCGTGGCGCGCGGTAGCCGCGTAGTAGCCCGTGACCTGATACCCCCAGGACATGTCCAGCGGGTGCTCCATGACCGGCAGCAGTTCGACGTGGGTGTACCCCATCTCGTCGATATACGGGATCAATTGGTCCGCGATCTCGCCGTAGCCAAGCATGCGGCCGTCCTCGCCGCGCCGCCAGGAGCCCAGGTGCATCTCGTAGATGTTGACGGGCTGGTCGTAGGGCTTCCACGCGGCGCGCGCGCGCATCCACTCCGTGTCGCCCCATTCGTACCCGTCCAGGTCGCACAGCAGGCTCGCGGTGTTGGGGCGCAGCTCGCCCGCGAACGAGAACGGGTCCGCCTTGAGGCGCCACTCCCCGTCCGCGCCAAGGACCGCGTATTTGTAGGCGCGCAGCCGCTGGGCCGCGCCTTCGTAGGAGAACCGCTTCGGGTCCGCCGCGGGGGTGAACAGGCGGTCGGGCAGGCGGAGCTCCCACGTGCCGTCGTGCTGCTTCTTCATCGGGTATTTTTCGTAGTCCCAGAAGCAGAACTCGCCCGTCAGGCTGACGGCGCGGGCGTTGGGGGCCCACACCGTGAAGTGCCAGCAATCCTCGTCCTGGAACACCGGGTGCGCGCCGAACGTCCGGTACGCGTCGCGGCTTTGGCCCTGGTGGAAGTCGTGCCTCTGCGCCTCGCCTGGAGCTAGATAACGCAAGTGTTTTCCCCCCTTGACCCAAGACGGATTCACCGCGGCGTATTCACTGGACCGAGTATAGCATACCCCCGCGCGCAGGCGCAACGAACGCGGCGGTGGCCATTTCCGGCATCCCTCCAGGCCGGGCGGCGGTTCACCGCCTGCGCGGCGCGTGCTATAATCGCGTGGATGGAAGTGATGTTAGCGTGAGCCCGGGCCGGCGGAGGGGGCTGTTCGCGCAGCGGCGCGGGCGCCGCTGGGGCTGCCTTGCGCTCCTTTTGCCGCTGGCGGCGGCGGCCGCGCTGCTGCTGTCGCTCAACGGCCTGTCCAACCGCTACGCGCGCCTGGAGACCCGCCGCGTCACGTTCGTGGACCTGCCCCGCGCGCTGGAGCGGTTCCGCATCCTGCACATCAGCGACCTGCACGCGGCCAGCATCGGGAACGCACAGGAGAACGTCCTGCGCGCGCTGGGCCGGGAGGAGTACGACGCGGTCGTGCTCAGCGGGGACATGGTCGGCAGGGGCGGCAGCGACAAGCCCCTGATGGACCTGCTGCGCGCGCTGGGGGGCAAGGCCCCGGTGTTCTTCGT
>DATHTQ010000061.1:0-1531 GCA_035463055.1 Candidatus Limnocylindria bacterium | reverse complement strand
ATGGTTGGGAAGCGTCACAAGCTGGCCGTGTCCGAACGCGCAGAAAGGCTTTCCCATGGATGGACAACGCTTCGACGCCCTCACCAAGGCTCTGGTACCCGCCACCCGCCGTTTGACGCTGAGCGCGCTGTTCGGTGGGGCGCTCGGTGCGTTTGGCTTGGCGGAGGTCGCGGCGCGCAAGAACGGCAAATGCAAACCTGTCTGCCCCGAATGCACAACCTGCGACCAGGGCAAGTGCAAAAAGAAGAATGGCAAGAAGCAGTGCAAGAAGGGCACGTGCCAGCCGCTGCAGAACGGGACGGCATGCACTATCCCCAGCGGCGGCGTCTGTCAGAACGGGGCCTGCGCCTGTCCCGGTGGCCTGAGCAACTGCGACGGGACTTGCGTTGACCCCCAGGCCGACGAGGCCAACTGCGGGGCGTGTGGCGCCACCTGTTCCACCAATCAGGTCTGCCAGGCGGGAGCGTGCTTCCCCAAGGCCACCTGTCCCGCGGTCCAGGGAGGGCTTTGCATCCCGAGCATAAGCTTCTGTGGCGCTCAATGCGCCTGTAGCCGCAGCACAGAGGACAACGTCGTGTGCGTCTCGTACCTTGGCGTCACGTGCGCCACCGGTCAACCCTGCGTCACCAGCGCGGACTGCGCGGCGGGATCGGCTTGTGTCGACGTCACCCAAGCCGGAATGGGGTGTGGTGGCTGCGTGACTCCTACCAAGCTCTGCCTGACCCAATGCCCCGCGCCCGTCCCCGCGCGTGCCGCGCCGACCGAGGCCGAAGATGGTGGCGGCGCCGTGCTGACCCGGTAGGGCCTGGTTCCCCCGCTATGCGCACCGGGCTCACAGGGGGGAAAATTGGCCGAATCGTCGTCCACCCCGCAAATCGTCCGCACCGCCAACCGCAAGCGGGTACGCTGCCCTGTGCGTCGGGAGAGGGGTTCTTGGTCGCCTTGCAGGCGGCAGCATCGACGTACCTCCCCATGTCAGGCGCCCCAGGGCGCTGACCCGTCAAGGTACGGCACCACCCCGCGCGTGACTGGCGCGTGGTCGCGCCCCATGAATCGCGGCATCGCCGGAAAAGGAAGCTGGACTGGAGCTACCCGCTGCCGAATCGCCAGACGGAGCTTGCCGGGAGCAGGCCTTTGCGCGCCTTGTCGACGCCGTCCAATCGTGCCGCGCCTGTCCGCGCATGGAGGGGCGCCGTCGCCTGCTCAGCGCCGCGAACGGCGCTCTGCAGCCGCGCGTCTTGTTCATCGCGGAGGCGCCCGGACGACTCGGCGCCGACCGCACCGCCATTCCCCTCGCCGGCGATCAATCGGGCCGCAACTTCGACCGCCTGCTGACCGCCGCGGAGCTCGACCGCGCCGAGATCTTCATCACCAATGCCGTCCTCTGCAATCCGCGTGACGCGGCCGGGCGCAACGCCCCGCCGGCGGCCGCGGAGCTCCGCAATTGCGCCGGGTTTCTCGCGGAGACGCTCGAACTCCTGCGGCCACCGCTGATCGTAAGCCTCGGCACGGTGGCCCTGCGCGCCCTGAC
>DATHTQ010000060.1:0-4882 GCA_035463055.1 Candidatus Limnocylindria bacterium | reverse complement strand
GTATGTCCCGGGCCGGGCGTGAACACCTGGGACAGGTATGCCACGCGCAGGCCCCGCTGCATGCTGACGTCGCCCTCGTCGGGGGGCATCTCCCCCGCGAGGATACGCAGGAGCGTCGTCTTGCCGCTGCCGTTGACGCCGACCAACCCCAAGCGCTCGCCCTGGTTGAGGGCGAGCGAGACGTCCCTGAGCACCGTATCGGTGCCGAAGGCCTTGGCCACGTGGCGCAGGGTGAGGATCAGCATACAGGCCTTTCAGGCGCTGGCAGCGTGGCGAAGCGCGGGTAATCAACTCCTATGGATAAGGGGCCTTCAATAAAGAAAGCCGGCGCTACGCGTCAGCTTTTCACGGCTTCCGCCGAAGGTTTACAGGAAGATGAGGACCATCGCCAGCACGACGAACACACTCGCGAACACCTTGGTCAGCAGGGCGAGGCGGCCTTCGGCGGTCTTGCCCTTGTTCTTCCCGAGGAAGCCGGCGGACTGCCCGCCGGTCAGCGCGCTGATGCCGCCCTCGTCGCCCTTCTGCAGAAGCACCGAGATGATGAGCGCCAGGGCTGAAAGCATCAGCAGGACGGAGAAAATCACCTGGACAGTGGTCATGGCGGCCATACACGCAAACCCCCCAAATCAATTGCCAATCCGCATCCTATCACAGCCGTTTGCGGAAATCAAGGAAAATGCATTGCCGGGTCAATTCCGCGGCTTGTAGGTGTAGCGCGCGATGAGGCGCGGGATGTTGCCGTACATGCCGTACGCGTCGGCGAAGATCCAGTACCGCTGCCCAGGCACCCATTGGGTCTTGGTCTGGTTCTCCACCATGACCAGCCGCTCGGTGCCCTTGCCGTCGCTGGTGTCCATGATGACCAGCTGCGGCTTGTCGCTGACGACCTCCTTGACGGGCCCGGTGAAGGTGTAGATCTGGGTCTTGGAGATGCGGGCGCTCATGTTGGCGAGCAGGTCCGGGTATCCCCAGGAATCCAGCGCCCACGCCTTCTTGGTGTAGTCGTCCGGCGGCGGCAGGTAGTAGACGTCGTACTTGACGGTCGTCGGGCTGCGCCCCGGATAGTCTGCCCGGATCTCGACCGTGTTGTTCCCGATCTTGGCAAAGACCGCCTTGAAGCTGAACTCGCCCGTGCTGGGGAGCAGGGACAGGTCCAGGTCCTGGTGGGGGCTGAGCACCGTGACCGAAGCCCCCGCCCGGGTGGTGGCACGGATGGTCATCGTCGGGGACGCGCTCTCGTCGTCCAGCGTGCTGGCCAGGTCCAGCGGGATGTCCTGCACTGCGCGGTGGATGACGATGTCCACGGAGTTCTCGCGGTAGTACTGGCTGCGGACCACGATGCGGAACAGGTTGTCGCCGACCGGCTGGATGGCGGCGTTGTAGCTGATGTAGCCGTTCTGGGTGTTCACGAAGGAGGAATAGTCCTCGTTGTTGATGAAGACCTTGCTGTTCTGCATGACGTGGAACTGGATGTTGTACATCGGCGTGCTGACCGACAGGTAGGTCACGTCCGGCTTGAGCAGCGTGATGGGCGACAGCGGGATGTCGATGGTGTACCGCACGGTGTCCATCTGCCGCTGCTCGCCCGAGCCGGTGCGGATGAACGGCGTCAGCGCCACGTCCATCGTCGGCTGGGTGAGGTTCTCCACGAGGTCATACCAGGTATGGTCTGCCACCTGGAAGGTGGCGTACCCGCCGGCGACGATGAAGGACTTGCGCAGCTCCTTGATGTAGATCTGGGAGCCTTCCGGGGCCGGGATGGCGACGGTGTGCGCGGCCATGTCGTCGAGGATGGACGCGGAGATGATGGGCTGCGGCTTGCCCTCCGCCTGGGCGCGCCGTTCGCGCCAGGGCGTGATGAGGTACTGGTTGGCCGCCAGCGCGCCCGCGACGAGCAGCATGGCCAGCGCCACCCACGGCAGGAAGCGCAGCCGCCCGAACAGCCGGCGCCTGCCGGCCTTGGGCATCGCGAACGGCAGCCTGCGCGATGCGCTCCCGCCCGGGGTGCCCGCGAACACAGGCTCGCTTCCGGCCAGCGCGCCGTAGGTCACCGCGTCGGTGAAACCGTCGTAGTCCACGGTCTGCTGGGAGACGACTTCCTCGGCCCGCTTGCGCTGGGCGATGGGGTCGGCGAAGAGGCGGCTGCGGCTTCCCCCGGAACGCATGACCACGCCGCCGGAGGGCGCGAAGCCGCGCTGCGCGCCCCTGGCGCGCAACTGCTGCTGGCGCTGCTCGCCGCGGCGCTTGCGCTCCTGCAGGCTCAGCATCTCCATGGCGAGCCGGTCCAGCCCGTCGCGGGTGACGGTCTCGTTTCCGTACTCGTCGAAGCGGATGACGGTGGGACTCTCCTCCGCCTCCCGGTCCGCGGCGGGCTGCTCCTGCGCGGGAGCGGCAACGCCCGCCCCGGCGCCCGCCTCCAGCGGGAAGCCGCAGCGGAAACAGCGCGGGAACGTGGCGCGGTTCCACTGGCCGCAGGAAGGGCACTTCACGCCGCGCCCCTTTTATCTGAAGGCACGTTCGTATAACTCATAGGCTTCCACTTATTCATCGCCCATCTTGAGCACGGAGATGAAGGCCTCGCCGGGCAGCTCGACGCTGCCGAACTTGCGCATGCGCTTCTTGCCTTCCTTCTGCTTTTCCAACAGCTTCTTCTTGCGCGTGATGTCGCCGCCGTAGCACTTCGCGAGCACGTCCTTGCGCACTGCCTTGACGGTCTCCCGGGCGATGACCTTGCTGCCGATGGCGCCCTGGATTGGGATCTCGAACTGCTGGCGCGGAATGACGTCCTTGAGCTTCTCCGCGATGCCGCGCGCGCGCCCGTAGGCCTTCTCCCGGTGGACGATCATCGTGAACGCGTCGCAGACCTCGCCGTTGAGGAGGAACTCCAGCTTGACCAGGTCGCTCTCCTCGTAACCCTTGAGCTCGTAGTCCAGTGACGCGTACCCGCGGCTGCGGCTCTTGAGCTGGTCGAAAAAGTCGAAGATGATCTCGTTGAGCGGGATGTCGTAGGTCAGCTTGACCCTGCCGCCCTCGTACTGCATGTCCTTGAACACGCCGCGCTTGTCGCGGCACAGGTCCATCAGGGTGCCGACGGAATCCTGCGGGGTGAAGATGGTCGCGAAGACGAACGGCTCGCGCATCGAGGCGATCTCGTTCTGCGTCGGCATGTTGGTCGGGTTGTCTATGCGCAGCGCCTCGCCGTCGGTCTTCACGATCTCGTAGATGACGTTGGGGACCGTGGTGATGAGCCCCAGGTCGAACTCGCGCTCCAGCCGCTCCTGGATGATCTCCATGTGCAGCAGCCCCAGGAACCCGCAGCGGAACCCGTAGCCCAGGGCGGAGCTCGTCTCCGGCTCGAAGGTCAGCGACGCGTCATTCATGCGCAGCTTGTCCAGCGCATCCCGCAGCGCCGGGTAGTCCGCGCCGTCGGCGGGGTAGATGCCGCAGAACACCATCGGCGTGACCTGCTTGTATCCGGGAAGCGGCTCGGCCGCGGGATTCGCCGCGTCGGTGATCGTGTCGCCGACCCGGGTGTCCCGCACTTCCTTGATGGAGGCGCTCACGTAGCCGACCTCGCCAGCCAGCAGCGATTCCCTGGGGAGGAACCCGGGCGCCAGCGCGCCGACCTCGACGACGTCGAACTCGGCCCCCGACTGCATCATGCGCATGCGCATGCCGGGCGTGAGCTTGCCGCTCACGACGCGCACGTAGCAGATCGCGCCCTTGTAGTTGTCGTACATCGCGTCGAAGACCAGGGCGGTCAGCGGGGCGTCCTCGTCCCCCTGAGGCGGCGGCACGCGGCGCACGATGGCCTCCAGCACGTCCTCGATGCCCTGGCCCAGCTTCGCGCTGACCAGCGGCGCGTCCTCGGCGGACAGGCCGATGAGGTCCTCGATCTGCCGCCTGGCCTCCTCCGGCTCCGCGCTGGGGAGGTCGATCTTGTTGATGACCGGGATGATTTCCAGGTCATGGTCCAGCGCGAGGTAGACGTTGGCCAGCGTCTGCGCCTCGACCCCCTGGCTCGCGTCCACGACCAGCAGCGCGCCTTCGCACGCGGCCAGCGCGCGGCTGACCTCGTAGGTGAAGTCCACATGGCCGGGCGTGTCGATGAGGTTGAGGGAATAGGTCTCGCCGTCCTTCGCGGTGTAGCGCATATGGACGGCCTTGGACTTGATGGTGATGCCGCGCTCGCGCTCCAGCTCCATGGAGTCCAGGATCTGGTCGGTCATCTGGCGCAGCTCGAACACGCCGGTCTTTTCAAGGATGCGGTCGGCCAGCGTGCTCTTGCCGTGGTCGATGTGCGCGATGATGCAGAAGTTGCGGATCTTGTCCATTCGGCTGCTGGGCATTCAGGCTCCCCCGGGGGCGGCGGCCGCCCGTTCATTTCGCTGCATTTGCTCGTTGAGAAGGTTCACGTCCCCGCAGCCCATGGTCAGCACCAGGTCGCCGGGGCGGCCGTTGGCGAGGAGCCAGCGCTCCGCATCGTCAAAGCCGGGGGTGTAATGCGCGTCCACGCCAAACTCGCGCATCCGGTCGACCAGCGTCCGGCTGTGGATGTCGCCCGGGTCCCGCTCGCGCGCGGCGAAGATGTCCGTCACCAGCGTGACGTCCGCCTCCCTGGTGCAGGGGACGTAATCGGCGAACAGCGTCTTGACGCGGCTGTAGGTGTGCGGCTGCATGACCGCGATGAGCCGCTCGGAGCGCGGCCGGAGCATGCCGATGGCGGCCTCCATCTCGGCGGGGTTGTGGCCGTAGTCATGGTACATCTCCATGCCCCGGACCGTGCCGGTGCGCTCCAGCCGGCGGTGGGCGCCCGTGAACCCGGAAAGCGCATCAGCCGCGCGGCGGGCGTCCAGGCCCATCGCGTGACAGGCCCCCA
>DATHTQ010000059.1:0-4468 GCA_035463055.1 Candidatus Limnocylindria bacterium | reverse complement strand
CTGGCCCAGCAGGGCCTGCGGTTCAACCTCAACAAGAAAATGAAGAGCCTGTCCATCGCCGAGTCGCAGATGCTGGAGATCGTCAAGGCCATATCGGTCAACGCGAAAATCATCCTCATGGACGAGCCCACCTCGTCGCTGACGGAAAAGGAAGTGAAGTTCCTCTTCGGCAAGATCCGCGAGCTGCGGGCGTCGGGCATCACGGTCATCTACATCAGCCACAAGATGGAGGAGATCTTCCAGGTCGGCGACACCATCACGGTGCTGCGGGACGGCGAGCACATCGCCACGCTCCCGGCCGCTGAGACCAGCATCCCGGACGTCATCGAGATGATGGTGGGGCGCAAGATGGTCGAGGTGTACCCCGAACGAAAAGCGACCATCGGCGGCGTCGTGTTCAAGGTGGAGAACTTCAGCCGCAGGGGCGTGTTCAGCGACATCAGCTTTGAGCTCAGGAGCGGCGAGATACTGGGCGTCGCCGGGCTCATCGGCGCGGGGCGCACGGAAATCGCCCGCTCGGTCATCGGGATGGACCCGAAGGACACCGGCGACGTGTACGTCTACGGGAAGAAGGCGAACATCCGCACCGTCAACGACGCCATCAAGCACGGCATCGTGCTGGTGCCGGAGGACCGGCGCAGGCAGGGGCTCAACCTCATCGGCACGGTGGCGGACAACATCTCGCTGGTGTCGCTGCAGCACGTGTTCGCCAGCCCCATCCTCAAGCGGCGCGGCATCCAGGAGCTGGTGGGCCGCATGGTGGCGGAGCTGCGCATCCGCGCCCCCTCGCAGCAGACGAGGCTGCAGAAGCTCTCGGGCGGCAACCAGCAGAAGACGGTGCTGGGCAAGTGGCTGTCGGTGAAGCCGAAGATCCTCATCCTCGACGAGCCGACGCGCGGCATCGACGTGGGCACCAAGTACGAGATCTACAAGCTGATGCGCAGCATCTGCGAGCAGGGGTACGCCATCATCCTCATCGACTCGGACCTGGAGGAACTCATCGGCATGAGCGACAGGGTCATCGTGATACGCCAGGGCGCCATCGCGGGCGAGCTGGCGCGGGAGGAAATCAGCGCCAGCGCGGTCATGCGGCTGGCAGCCCTGGGAGGAGGCGGCCGTGAGCAACAGCCCGCTTGAGAGGAAGTTCTCATTCTCGGAATTCTATTCGAAGGTGGGCATCGTCCTGGTGATGGTGGTGTTCATCATCGTCTTCTCACTGATGTCCCCGGTGTTCCTCTCCCAGGCCAACGTGCTCAACGTGCTGACCCAGGCGTCCGTGGTCACCATCATCGGCTGCGGCATCACGCTGCTCATCATCACCGGCAACACGGACCTGTCCGCGGGCTCCATGGTCGCGCTCAGCGGGTGCATCTCGCTGGGCACCTACAAGAGCCTGACCCAGGAGTCCGGGTGGAGCAGCGCGCTGGCCATGCCGGCGTCCATGCTGCTTGGCATCGCGGTGTGCGCGCTGATGTACCTCGCCGCCGCGCTCATCATCACCAAGCTGCACGCGCCCGCCTTCATCGTGACCCTGGCGGTCAGCACCGCGGCGCGCGGCCTGGCGCTGATGTACACGCAGGCAAAGGTCATCAAGCAGATCGGCGACATCGTGCTGCTGGGCCAGGGCAAGCTGTTCGGGACCATCCCGTACCCCATCCTCTTCATGGTCGTCATCGTGCTGGTCACCTGGTTCCTGTTAAGCCGCACGCGCATGGGGCGCTACCTGTACGCGGTGGGCGGCAACATGGAATCCGCCAGGGCTGCGGGCATCTCAGTGGACTGGACGGTCATCAAGGCCTACCTGTTCCACGCGGTGTGCGTGGGCGTCGCGGGCACGCTGTTCATGGCGCGGCTCAACTCCGCCCAGCCGGCCGAGGGCGTGGGGCTGGAGTTCTCCGCCATCACCGGCGCCATCATCGGCGGCGCGTCGCTGGCGGGCGGCCTGGGCAGCGCGGTGGGCACGGTCGTGGGCTGCATGGTCATCGCGATGATCGCCAACATCCTGACCCTGCTTCGCGTCCAGTCCTACTACCAGCAGATCATCACGGGCCTCATCATCGTCGCCGCCGTCGTCGTGGACGTGCTGACCAAGAGCGGGCGGCGCAAATAAAGGAAGCAGCGCGCAGATACTGAAGGAGGGAGGGAACGCAATGATGGGACGAGGGATTTTTTGTCCCCGCTAAGCCGAGCGATGGAGGCGTAGCCGAAGCCTACGCCGACTGAGGGAGGCGACGCGGGGGCGGAAAAGACCCGGCTCAACGAAGCGTTCACGACAGAGTTCAGTATAAAAAGCGCGATGCAATATGAAACGGAGGTGCCTCAATGAAGAAACTCCTGGCGCTCCTGCTCTCCCTGGCCCTGCTGCTGACCGCGACCATGGCCTTCGCCCAGACGGCGAAGCCGCGCGTCGCCTTCATCGTCAAGGGCTACAACGACACCTACTGCTACCTGGTCGGCTCCCTGTTCGAGAAGTATGCCAAGGAGACCTACGCGGACCTCTACACCGTTGACATGTTCGACGGCGAGATGAGCAACGAGACCATCAACAACCTCATCGACACCTGCGTCGCCAACGGCTACGACACCATCATCTTCCAGCAGAACGACCCCGACACACCGGTGCCCAACGTCAAGGCGGCCGTCGCCGCGGGCGTCAAGGTCATCGTGACCGTCGGCTCCGTCAACGACGACGGCGAGTCCTACTACCTGGACGCCAACCCCGTGCAGCAGGGCAGCCTGCTGACCACCTACGCCATCGAGCAGGGCATCGTCAAGGAAGGCACCAAGGTCGCGCTGCTGCGCGGCATTGACGGCACGTTCCACGCCGACGGCCGGCACGAAGGCTTCGTCACCGACCTCAACGCCGTGAAGGCCGACATCGTGGACGACCAGACCGCCGAGTGGGCGACCTCCAAGGCGCTGCCCATCGTCGAGGCGTGGCTGATCTCCAACCCCGAGATCGAGGTCATCTTCGCGGCCAACGACGACATGGCGCTGGGCGCCATCCAGGCCATCAAGGGCGCGGGCCGCTCGGACATCAAGGTGTTCTCCGTGGACGCCAACGAGCTGGGCTGCCAGGCCCTCATCGACGGCGACCTCACCGCCACCGTCGCCCAGGACACCTTCGGCTACGCGCACGGCGCGGCCGACTACGCCGCCAAGCTCCTCAAGGGCGAGGCCGTCGAGAGCGTTCGCCTGCCCTCCCAGCTCATCCTCCTCGAGGACGTGGATGAGATCCTCCTGACCGTCCACGGCTACACCGAGGAGCAGGTCAAGGCGCTGTACAACTAAAAAGGCCAGGACCAACAACAGCGGGCGCCCTCCTTCACGGGAGGGCGTCTTCTTGTCGCATCAGGTTTCGGGGCTTTTCTGTCTGCCAGTAATGCTTCGGCAAGTATCTGCTGACATATGCCCAGCGCAATAGTCGCCGCAAGTACGCCCCGCACGTTTTCCATAGAAGTCTGCGCCCAGTTTGCGGCGGTTTATTGCACATATCACTTCTTATGTATCCGTCGATACTGCCGATTCTCAAAAATCTATAGGAATTGTCAGAATGGGGCAAGGCGGTGTGGTACGGGTTCACGCAGGGATGTTTGCCATCAAATACCCCCAACATCGCACCCACGACAGGCTTTCGACAGCAGGACGCCCTCCTTCGCGGGAGGGCGCCTCTTTGTGTCGCTCTGTGTATCGTCCTGGTCATCCAGGAAGAGGTTTACCGCCCTGCGTCCATTCGCAGCACCGTCATGCCGCTCCCGGCCTTGGACAGCAGCCCTTCGTGCGCCGCCCGTGCCTCCCGCAGGGGGAAGGAAGCCCCGACGTGCGGGCGCAGCGCGCCGCTGCGGACGGCCTCCGCGACGAACGCCGCGCTCTGGAGGTATTCGTCATCCGGGTAGTTCCATATCGCGGTGCCCAGCACGTCCGCCTCCTTCGCCATGGTGAGCCGGGGGTTGAAGTCCAGGCTGCCGCGGTTGCCCACGACCACGACGCGCCCGTACTTCGCCACGAGCCTGAGGTCCAGGGCGAGGTTGCGGTTGGCCAGGAACTCGATGATGAGGTCCGGCCCACGGCCGCCAATCAGGTCCGTGATGGCGCGGAGGTCGTCCTCCGTGGCGTGGTCCGCGGCGGACTGCGCCCCCGCCCGCAGGACCAGGTCCTTCCCCTCCGGCGTGCCTGCCGTCCCGATGACCCTTGCGCCGAAGGCCGCCGCCATCTGCACCGCGAGGTGCCCGACCGCGCCGCTGGCCCCGTGGACCAGCACCGTCTCCCCGGGCTTGAGCCTGCCGCGCTGGAACAGCGCGCGGTGGGCGGTCAGCGCGGGGATGCCCAGGGCGGCACCCTCCCCGAACGATACGCCCTCCGGCAGGGGGAACGCGGACGCCGCGCCGCAGACGGCCTTCTCCGCGTACGCGCCCGTGGATGTCCTGTCGCGCAGGCCCGTGACATAGACGCGGTCTCCCTCTTTCAG
>DATHTQ010000058.1:0-4942 GCA_035463055.1 Candidatus Limnocylindria bacterium | reverse complement strand
AGCATCCGAGGCTACATCGTCGACAACAACCTCCGGGCGGGCGACCGGCTGCCCAGCGAGGCGGAGCTGTGCGAGATATTGGGCTACAGCCGCCCCTCCATCCGCGAGTCCCTCAAGATCCTGGAGGGCAGCGGCCTGGTTAAGACCCGGCGCGGCAAGGGCCGCTTCGTCACGGACTCGGACTACGGCCGCATGGTCGAGGAGATGACCTACCATTTCCGCATCCACTACCGGGATTTCATGGAGGTGGTGGAGGTCCGCAAGGCGCTGGAGACCCAGTTCCTGCCGAAAATCACGGGTCTCCTGCAGGAAGAGGACTTCCGCGCGCTGGGCGCCGTCATTGACGAAATGGAGGACATGGCGCGCAGGGACAGCCCCGCGGACGCCCTCGTGGAGGCGCATGCGCGGTTCCACCGGAGGCTGTACCAGGCCCTGGGGAACAAGCTGCTGGACAGCCTGATATCCATGTTCGCCACCATCCAGCGCACCCTTTCCATCCACCGGAGAATCAACACCAGCGGCGGCGAGGCATTCATCCGCAAGCACAGGGAGCTGCTGGAGAGCCTGCGGTCCGCCGACCCGCAGCGGGTGCTGGCGTGCTTTTCCGACCACTTCAGCGATTATGAGCGACAAGGCTCATAACAGATATCGACAGGAGGAAAATTCCATGAGGAAAACCATCGCGTTCCTGCTGGCTGTCCTGGTCCTCGCCACCGGCGTGTCCGCCCTCGCCCAGGGCAGCCGGGTCCTGAAACTGGGCCATATCCGCGACGAGAACCACCCGACGCACAAGGGGGCGGAGCTGTTCGCCATGCTGGTCAAGGAGCGCACGAACGGCCGCTACTCGGTCAACGTGTTCCCCGCCAGCCAGCTCGGCGGCATCCAGGAGATGTTCGCCCAGATCAAGACCGGCGACCTGGAAATGGTCTACGGCGGCATCAACACCATGGCGTTCATCTCCGGCGGCGAGGCGCTGGAAATCACCGCCATCCCCTTCCTCTACCGCGACTACGAACACATGCGGGCCTCCCTGCTGTCCGAGGAGTTCGCCCCCGCGCTGAAGGAGGCCGAGGAGAAGACGGGCCTCAAGATCCTCAACATCGCGGGCGACACCGCCCCGCGCGGCCTCACGGCGAACAAGAAGATCACCACGCCGGAGGACTTCCGGGGCCTGAAGATCCGCACCGCCGCGAGCGACACCGTCGTGCGCACCATGCAGAAGCTCGGCGCGCTGCCCCAGCAGATCCCCTTGGCGGACCTGTGGATGGCGCTGCGCACCAATGTCGTGGACGCCCAGGAGAACGGCGCCATCACCGTCAACAACAACAGCTTCTTCGAGGTCCAGTCCCACTATATGAAGACCGACTATATCCGCGACATCGAGACGTTCTATATGTCCCCCGACCTGTACAACAGCCTCTCCGAGGAGGACCGGCAGATCTTCCTGGACGCCTCCGAGGAGGCCGGCGAACTGGTGACCAGGCTGACCGCGGAGCAGCTGGAGACCGTGTACGACACCCTGGCCGAGAAGATGACCGTGGTGACGGAGCCGGAGCTGCGCCTGGACCTGTTCCGCCAGGAACTGGACGGGCTGTTTGCCGACTGGGACGGCGTCCGCTGGCCCGCCGGGATGCTTGAGGTATTCAAGAACAAGTAACCCCCGTTGACGCCCCCTCCGGCAGGGGAGGCCCTGCCGGAGGGCCGGAGGCTCGCGCATGATCCTTATCCTGTTCGGCATCCTGTTCACGCTCATCGCCCTGGGCGCGAGCATCTGGGTATCCATGGGCTTCAGCGGCCTGGCGTACATCCTCATCCGCGGGGACGTCTCGCTGCGGCTGGTCGCTTCCCAGATGATCGGCGGCGTGTCGTCGGACACGCTGCTCGCCATCCCGTTTTTCATCCTTGCCGGGAACCTCATGAGCGCGTCGGGCATCACGACCAAGCTGCTGCGGTTCTCCAACTTCTTCGTGGGCAAGTACCGCGCGGGCCTCGCCTACGTCTCCATCGTCACCAGCGTCTTCATGGCCGGCGTCTCCGGCTCCGCGGTGTCCGACGCGAGCTCCACCTCCGCGGTCCTCCACCCCATCATGAAGGAGCGCGGGTACGACGACGCCTACGGCGCTTCCATCAACGCGAGCTCCGCCATCATCGGCCCCATCATCCCGCCCAGCATCCCGATGGTGAACGTCGGCATCATCAGCGGCATCTCCATCGGCCGGATGTTCATGGGCGGCTACCTCCCCGGCTTCCTCATGGCCCTGGCGCTGTGGATATTGGTGACCGTCGTCGCCAACAAGCGCAAGTACCCCGCCGCGAAGGTGGAGCGCTCCTTCAGGATATTCTTTTCCCTGCTGAGGGAAACGTGGCTCGCGCTGCTGGCGCCGGTCATCATCATCGCGGGCGTGGTCTCCGGCATCGTCACCATCACCGAGGTCGCGGTGCTCGCCAACGTCTACATCCTGCTGATCTCCGTCCTGGTGTACCGGTCGGTGTCGCTGAAGAGCTTCTTCCGGACGATGAAGGCCACGGCGGTGTTCTGCAGCACCATCCTGATGATCTTCGCCGTCGTGGGGCTGTTCCAGTACATCGTGTCCTCGGAGCAGCTGGGCCGGCAGCTGATGAACCTCGTGCTGCGCCTGAACCTCTCGTCCACCGCGTTCCTGCTGTTCTGCACGGTGTTCTTCCTGTTCATGGGCTGCATCCTGGACGCCGTGCCCGTCATCCTGATCTTCTTCCCCGTGCTGCTGCCCGTGGCGGTCACCCTGGGGGTGGACCCGGTGCACTTCGGCGTCGTCACGGTGCTGAACCTGATGATCGGGCTGGCCACGCCGCCTGTGGGCGCCCTGCTGTTCATCGAGACGAAGATCGCCAACATCGGCATCGGCGTCCTCCTGCGGGAGATATGGCCGCACATCCTGACGCTGCTGGCCGTGCTGCTGCTCATTACGTTCGTGCCGTGGTTCGTCACGTTCCTGCCGAACCTCGTGTTCGGCTGAGGGGGCCCCGCGATGCTTGAAAGGTTCTGCAGGCTGCTTTCCAAGATCCTGACGGTCGTGGCCGGCGCCCTGTTCACCGGGGTGCTGGCGCTGTCCGTCGTGAACATCCTGCTGCGCAACGTGCTGATGGTCTCCTGGATGTCCTCCGACGTGCTGATGCGGATGATGTTCGTCTGGATGATCTTCCTGGGCGCGTGCGCCGCGTACTACCACGCCGACCACCTGAAGATGGACTTCCTCAGCCGCAAGTTCCGCGGCGGCGCGAAGACCGCGCTGGAGGCGGCCCTCATCCTGGTGAGCCTGGCGCTGCTGGGGGTCATGGTCGTCTACGGCTTCAACGTGGCAAACGTCCGCATGACCATCCCCTTCGAGTCCAACAAGGCAGTCCCGTCGGGCTACCTGTACCTGGCCCTGCCGGTGAGCGCGATCATCATGATCGTGTTCACCCTCAACCAGGCGGCCAGGCTTATGCGGCGCGGGCCGGACGGGGCGGCGGGGCAGTCCGGAGGCACTGAGGGCGCGCCCGACCATCCCCACGACTGACAGGAGCGAACGATGCATCCCGAAATCACATCCTACCTGGAGACGGCAACCGGCATCTTCCAAAAAATCGCGAGCGAGAACCCGCAGATGGACGCGGCGGGGGAGGCGATCGCGCGCAGCATCGCCGAAGGGAAGCTCATCCACGTCATCGGCACGGGCGGGCACTCCAACATGGCCGCCGAGGAAGTGCTGTGGCGTGCGGGCGGCCTCGCGCCGGTCAACGCCATCCTGGACGCCGGCACCAACCTGGTCCACGGGGCCAAGCGCTCCAACATCATCGAGCGCGCCCCCGGGTACGCCGCGCGCGTGTTCGACAGCTACCGCCTGGGCCGCACGCCGGGGGAAATCATCATCATCGCCAACGGGTACGGCATCAACACGATGACCATCGACGCGGTGCTGGAGGCGAAGAAGCGGGGCATGGTCACCATCGGCGTCACCTCCACTGGCTTCGCGGACCGGGTCCCCAGGGACCATCCCGCCCGCCACGCCTCCGGCCTGAACCTCTACCAGGAGGCCGACTACTTCATCAATACGTTCATGCCCTACGGCGACGCGGCGGTCAGCTTCGAAGGTATGGACCAGAAGGCGGGCCCCACCTCCACGCTGTGCAACGTGTTCGCGATGAACCTCCTGATGCTCACCGCCATCCGCAAGCTTCGCGAGATGGGCATCGAGCCGCCGCTATGGATGAGCGCCAACCTCCCCGGCGGGGATGAGAAAAACCGGGCGCTGGAGGACAAGTACCTGCCCTTGGTCCGGCACCTGTAACCAAGTTTCGCGCGGCTTGCGCGAAAGAGGGGACCCGGCTCCGCGATGCGCAGCCGGGTCCCATGTGTCGGGTCGGCCCTGATTGGCGGATCAGAACCAGCTGAAGTTGTCCACGGTCTCGGCGTAGATGGGGCCGGTGGGCGTATAGACCCACTGCTCGACCGGCTCGCCCTTGATGAGCTTGTCCAGCATCTCAACGGAGATGGAGCCCTCGGTGAACGGATCCTGGGCGACGGAGGCGTACAGCTCGCCGCTGAGCAGCTTCTCGCGCACGATGAGGTCCTGGCCCTGGCACAGCATGCCGAGACGGCCGATGTAGCCGCCAGCCTCGATGGCCGTGTACGCGCCCTGGAACATTCCGCCGTCCTGGGCGACGACCAGGTCGATCCTGTCGCCGTACTTGGTCAGCAGGTCCTCCATGATGGTCATGGCCCTGGAGGGGTCGTACATGGCGAACTGGCGGTCGTTGAGGATGACGACGTCCGACCCGGCGAGGATCTCGTTGACGCCGATGGTCAGGTTCTCGGTGTAGCTGGAGCCCGGGGACCCCTCGATGTAGGCGACGTTCTTGGTCTGTGACGGGTTCTTCTCGAAGTACTCGAGGATGAGGCGGCCCAGCCAGCGGCCGATCT
>DATHTQ010000057.1:0-1648 GCA_035463055.1 Candidatus Limnocylindria bacterium | reverse complement strand
GGTCGTTGTACACCGCGCACCGCCGCGCGTGCATGGTTTCGCTGCCGAAGATGCGCGCGAACTCCGGCAGGACAAGCGCCAGGATGCCGTGCAGCGGCCGCTGGGGGTGGGTCTCGCGCACGGACCAGACGCTGTTTTCGCTCATATGGAATCCGGGGGGACGGGATGACTGCCCGGCGGGGCGTCCGCCGCCTCCCTGCCTTGCCGCGTCCGGTCGATGTCCTTCAGGCGCTCCAGCCACGCGGTGAGGCTGCCGTCCTCCAGCAGGCCCAGCAGCGTCCCCTCGCAGAACCGGTCGGTCCGGGCGGCGGCCATGACCAGGGCAAGGGCGGCCTGCGCGTCCAGGGCGTCCGGGTGTTCCGGGCACTGTATCACTCCGCCCGGCTTCAGTCCCTTCTGTTCGAGGATATCCTGGTATTGGGCCAGGCCGTACTCCGGGTGGCTGCCGCTGAACTCGTACAACTCCCGCAGGAACTCCAGGACCAAAGGGCTATAATTCACGAACGGCATCTGGCGCGGGCGCTCCGGTGTGCCGTCGTTCTCCCTGTCCACGATCCACTCGCCCGGGGAAGACGCAGCGCCGATTTTCCCGATGTACTTCGTCAGCACCCTGAACCGCTCCGGGTTCGGCGGCGCGAACCGCTCCCATGCGTCGTACACCGCGCGCAGTTCGCCGTCGAGGTAACCCAGCGCCTTCTCCCGTATGTCCTCCGGCACCCCATAGTACGCCTCGGCGATTGCGCCGGTGATGGCGGCGAGGGTGTCGCTGTCGCCGCCCAGCGAAACGGCCGTGCGGATTGCATCCTCGAACGAGGAGGATTCAAGGAAGCACGCGATCGCCTGCGGCACGGTGCCCTGGCACGTTTCGTCGAACCGGTACGCGCCGCGGATGTCGTCGACCCTGAAATCCAGCGGGTAGTACCGCGCGGAAATCCGCTCGCGTATCCCGCTCTTCAGCGCGCCTTGGCGCGCCAGCACGATGGCGGCCGCCGTGGCCTGCGCCCCCTTGATGCCTTCCCCGTGGTTATGGGTGACCTCCGTGACCGTTTCGGCGAGGCGCTCCGCCTCCCCCTCGCCCGTCGCCGCAAACCCCGCGGCGCTGACGCGCATGGCCGCCCCGTTGCCGTAACTGCCGTAGGGTTTGGGGTCGGCGCTGAACATCCAGCGGCGGAACATCCCGCCGTACCCGCAGTCCGGGTATTTTTGCCCGATTTCCCGCATATATTGGACCGTCAGGGCGGACATGGCGCCGTAAAAGGCGTCGCCGTACCCCTGGGCCCCCGGTGGCTTGCTGCCTGCCGCCTCCATGACGGCCTTGGCGACGGCAAGGGTCATGACGCGGTCGTCGGTGAAACGGCATTTCTGAGCGAACAGCGCGAAATCCTTGCTTTTGTGGTTGTCGAACTCAAAGCGCGAACCCACGATGTCGCCAACGATCGCCCCCAGCATGCAAGCCTCCCGCTTCCGGCGCCGCGCGCCCCCCGGGGCGCGCCGCGCGATATTCATGTTTTCCCAATATGGCCCGGGGGCATTGTGCCATCGCGGATGTCCGCCCCGAAGCATCCAAGGCCGGGCGGGGAGGCCGCAAGCCCTTCACACGCTTCGCGGCATCCCTCACTCCGCGCCCTGCGCCGCTTCCTCCCGCCCC
>DATHTQ010000056.1:0-3143 GCA_035463055.1 Candidatus Limnocylindria bacterium | reverse complement strand
GCGCCGCTCCATTGGGGATGACCAAGCCATCGCGGATGGTGTGCATAAGTGAAGGATATAGGTAGGGTACCGCACATGAGATGCGTGACAAGCTGATTATTGTACTGGGGCAGAGACATGCAGGTTAACAAGGAAGGAATTGAATCCAAAGCGCTTTGCATGCGACAGGTGAGGGATATGGGGAGACCGCTGCCCGGGAGGTGATGGAGCAATCCAGGGCTGAACTGCGATATAGCAAGCCCAAACGGAAGAGGAAGTATTGATAAGTACGTTATGTATGGCGCGCGGCAAGTCAGGCACATTAAGCCATCGCTCATGGAATGCGGCAAGGGGAGAGAAAGGACAAACCTGCTGCCAACAAGGTGCGTTGGCAAAAGGTACGGAAGCTGCCGCGCCTGGCGTGCGGCAACCCAAAGATATAGGAAAACCGCCGCGCGTGATGCGCGGCGGCTGTGATGCCGGGGGTCTCAGTTCTCGGTTTCCTCGCCCGCGTTGCGGCTGGCGTTGGCTTCCAGTTCTTCCCTGGCCCTGCGCATCGCGGCCTCGACGGAGGTCTCCTGCCTGTTCGGGTCGTCGCGGGTCACGTTGCCATAGGAAGCGGGGGAGGGGACGTCCTGCTGGTAGCTGTCCTGTCCCTCTTCGCCCTCGGCGCCCTCGCCCGGGATCTCGGCGGAGTAGTTCAGGGCGCTGTCCTCCATCGCCTCGCGGATGGAGAGGCTGATGCGCTTGGCGACCGGGTCCACCGCGAGCACCTTGACCGCGACTTCCTGCCCGGGGGCGAGGACGTCCTCGATCTTCTCGACGCGCGTCGGGGCGACCTGGGAGATGTGCACGAGGCCGTCCACGCCGTGCTCCAGCTCGACGAACGCGCCGAAGCTGCTGAGGCGGACCACCTTGCGGTTGAGGACGGTGCCGACCGGGTACTTCTCGACCACGTTGTCCCACGGCCGCGCCTGGAGCTGCTTGTAGCCCAGGGCGATGCGCTCGCGCTCACGGTCCAGGGAGAGGATCTTCACCTCGACCTCCTGGTTGACCTGCAGCACCTCGCTGGGGACGGCGGAGCGGTTCCAGCTCAGGTCGGACACATGGATGAGGCCATCCACGCCGCCCAGATCCACGAACGCGCCGAAGTTGGTGAAGCGGCGCACGGTGCCGCGCACGACGGCGCCTTCCTCGAGCGTGCCCCAGACGCTGTCCTTGAGGACCGCGCTCTCCTGCGCCATGGCTTCCTTGCGGCTGGCCACGACGCGCTTCTTGGACTCGTCCACCTCGATGATCTTGAGCTTCATCTTCTGGCCGACGAACTGGGTGATCTTCTCGACGTAGCGCTGGGAGAGGTGGGAGGCGGGGATGAACGCGCGCACGCCGTCGACGGTGGCCAGCAGGCCGCCCTTGACGGCTTCCTTGCCGACGCCCTCGACGAGCTCGCCCTGGTGGTATTTCTCCATCAGGTCGTTCCACACCTTGCGGTTGACGATGTTGCGCTGGGACAGGATGACGTTGCCTTCGCCGTCGTTGACCTTGACGATTTCGACCTCAATCTCATCGCCCACCCTGGCGTCCTTGTCCACCATCTCCCCGCGCTTGAGCAGCCCGTCGGACTTGTACCCGATGTTCACGGATACCTCGTCGTCGGTGATCTGCACGATCTTGCCCGTAACGGTCTGGCCGTTGCGGATGCGCGCGATGGATGCGGCAACCTCGTCCATGAAGCTCGTCGCCTTGGGCGCGGGGGCCGGCGCGGCCGGCTGCGCTTCGGGTTCCGTGGCCGGCTCTTCCGCCGCTGCCTCGGGCGCTGCGTCCTGCTCCGGCTGCGCGGGTTCTGCCTGCGGCGCTTCCGCCTGGGGCTCGCTGTCCTGCGCCTCCGGGGCCGCCTGCTGCTCTTCCTGCTCCTGGATGGGTTCCTGGGGGTTCTGGGCCTGTCCGTTGAGTTCCTGGTCGTACATAAAGTCAACAACCTCCTTCAGTGACCACGCCGGCGTTGAGGCACCGGCGGTGATGCCAATCAGTTCGCGAGAGGGGTCCATCCTGTGCCGTTTCAGGTCCGCGGCGCCTTCCACCAGGTAGGTTTCCGGGCACCATTTGCGGCACGTTTCGGCGAGCTTGCGGGTGTTTGCACTCTTCGCGCCGCCCACCACCACCATGCGGTCCGCGCGTTTGGCCAGCGCCTCCGCCTCTGCCTGGCGGATGTTGGTCGCCCCGCAGATCGTGTTGGACAGGCTCAGCCCGGGGAATCGCCGCAGCAGGGCCGCGGCCAGCCCGTCCCACGCGGAGGGCGCCAGGGTGGTCTGGCAGACGACCAGCGCGTGCTCCATGCGGTCCGGCAGGGATGCTACGTCGGCTTCGTCCTGCACGACACGGCATTCGGATCTGCACCACCCGCGGATACCCCGGATCTCCGGATGCTCCGGATCCCCCAGGATAATCACGGGCACGCCGCGCCCGCTGGACTCCTCGACCAGTTTCTGTACATGATGCACCAACGGGCATGTGCAGTCAACTACCTGGCCGGCGCTGAGCTCGCAGCGCGCGTACACTTCGGGGGAGACGCCGTGGCTGCGGATGACGAGCATGCCGCCCGCCGCGTCCTCGGGCTCTTCCACGGGGACGAGCCCCTGTTCGCGCAGCGACTGCACCGCGGCGGGGTTGTGGATGAGCTCGCCCAGCGAAAAAGCCCGCATTCCCTGCGCCGACGCCGTCTTCGCGGCTTCCATAGCACGGGTCACCGCCCGCGCCACGCCGCTGCAGAACCCCGCGTGGGCGGCCACTTCAACCGGCATACTGCGTCAACTCCCTGCCGTGTAAGTGTACACATCCGGGAAATCGGTGGGTTTTATATATTGTTTTTATTCTGTACTTTATTCGAAAGTTCCTCGTAGGCGCGCCGGATGCGCTTGTTGAGCGCTTCCGCGGCGTCCTTGCCGATGCCGCCCGCGACCAGGTCGTCGTAGGGGATGGCGTCCCCGATGAGCATCCGGGTCGCCCGCCAGGGCAGCGGCCTGCCGTGGATGAGCACGGGCACCAGCGGCGCGCGGCTGCGCAGCGCGAGGAGGCTGACGCCTGATTCGATGTGTTCCATCGGCTTACCGCGCATGCGCGTCCCCTCCGGGAAGATGCCCAGCACGTGGCCCTCCTTGAGCACC
>DATHTQ010000055.1:0-3898 GCA_035463055.1 Candidatus Limnocylindria bacterium | reverse complement strand
CGGGGCGCAGGGGTATGAGGTGTGGTACGCCACCGCGGCGGCCGGCCCCTACAAACTGGCCAGGTCGACGGCGGATACGGCGTACTCGAAGACCTACCTCACGCCCGGCACCCGGTACTGGTTCAAGGCGCGCGCGTTTGTCATGGAGGACGGCTCCCGCGTGTGCGGCGCGTTCAGCGCGGCCGTGTGTGGCGTCCCGCTCGGCAGGGCCCGGATCACGCAGGCCTACGCTTCCGGCGCCACCCGGATCCGCCTGGCGTGGGAGAGCGTCCCCGGCGCGACCGGGTACGTGGTTTCCATCGCGGGCGCGTCCGGCGGCGCATACACGCCAAGGCTGACGACCGCCGCGACCGCCTGCACCCTCACCGGCCTGGCGCCGGGCACGGCGTACCACCTCAAGGTGACGCCCTACACGAGGCTCCATACGGCCACCTACTCCGGCCCCGCATCAGGCTCCAGGGCCGTCAGGACCCTTCCTAAGTAGCCCCTCCGCCGCGGACGGCATGTCCCCAAAGACGAAACCCGGCCCGGCATTGCCGAGCCTTCTTCGTTCCATAAACTCACGGGTCCTGCCGGGCAGCGGCGCAAGGGGGAGGCATCGGAGTGGGAACGCCTCCGATACAATTCATGTCGCCCGGCTTTGCCGGGCGCGCGGGGCGTTTTCGCCAAGGGCGAAAACATTCCGCAGCAATGCCTCCTAAACGAAAAAGAACCGCAGGTCTTTTTCGCAACGAAACGGCGGCCCCGGTAAACCGGAGCCGCCTGGGTACTAGATCATTGGAGTTGCCTTTCCTAAGGCGCGTGGGGTTCCAGGGTCAAGCCTGGGCGTGTTTCCTCGGGTCCCATCCAGGTTCATACCGTAGGTCCCAACCTGGGGCGATACCGTAGTTCCCATCCAGGGTCCATACTGCCGGCCCGTTCCGGGGGCTATACCGTTCATTCCCGTCCTGGGCCAAACCGTCGTTCCCATCCCGGGTTCATACCGCATTTCCCATCCGGGGTCATACCGTAGATCCGATCCGGGGTTCCTTGGGTCCCGGCCTTGGGTTGCCATGGTTCCCAGCCTGAGGTCCGTGTCTTGTCGCAGCGCTGCCGCTTGTATCCGGCTGGCGCCCGTGCGCCGTGGTGTCCTTGGTTCCTTGGGTTTCTTCCTAAGGTCCTCTCGCCGGTTTACAGCTGGCAGTTGCTGATGTTGGAGCAGTGGTCACGCGCCGGGATGTACCCGCCAATGGTGCGTCTCGCGTCCTTGGGGCGGATGCAGCCGGTTTCCGTGCATGACAGCTGCTCCTCCGCGCCTCCTGAAAACGCCGTCCGGAGTTTTTCCAGGAAGCGCTGAACACTCTTCATTGGAATCTCCTCCCCTCCGCTCTGGATGGCGACCCTTGTCTCCCAGGAATCCTTACATACCCGGCTTTTTGGACTTCAAACACGACACTTTGGAAAATTTTGTCGGATTTCGCCGCCATCCCGCATGGGGACTGGAAATTTTGTTGAAAGAAAAATATTGGCGTCCGCCGGCCGTGAAACGGGGGAGGCCAGGCCGCCCGGACGCAGTATTTTTCAGGAGGACGGACCCCTGGACAGCACGGCTTTCCGCGGTTTCCACATCCAAGCTCGCAGGAATCATGCTTCCTGCGGGGGAGGACTTTGCCGCTTCGCCGCCGGACAGGAAAAACCTCCCAAAAACATGTGGGAGGCGTTCACCCGCCCCGGCGCGGGGGTGACGAGTCCCCGCGCACGGGCCATGGGGCGGGCTGCCTGCGCTTCCCGGCCTTGCGGCCCCCATGGTTTCGGGAAGCGCCGCGGCGCCGTCAATGGACGGCCCTCCGCGCTGCGGGCAGGGATCCGGGTACTCTGGCCCTGCCAGTCTACCCTACCGTATTCAAAATGAAACATTTCCGTAATTTTTTTGTAATATAATGACGCCCGTGCCACGCTGTTCCTATATATTCAAAATCTTCTTGTCGCGGTCCGGTGGCATTCAGTAATCGCGGCGATGCCATGCCCTAGGCCATAACGTCCCGTGGTTCACCGCGGCTTGCCGCATGGGCTCTTGAAGCCTTTCATTCATTGCCCGCCGGTCTGTGCCGCGCAATTGCGTCCCCCTGATTCCGGTCTTATAGAAGCCGGACTCCTGGGGTCTCTCATTCAATAATCACCTCGACCCCGTGCGCCGTCGCATCTCTATCACAACCAAGGCTTGCTACCGTCCTCTTGAGGCTTTCATTCATTGACGGCCTCGATGCCCCGGCATCATATCGTCCATTGGTCATCGCGGCATTGCCGGCACGGCTTTGGAAGCCTTCATTCATTGACCGCCTCGATGCCCCGGCGCCTCAAATCCTCCAGGTGCGCCCGCATCGCGGCGAGCTGCTCGGGCGCGTGGCCCTCCCAGCCCTCCACCTCGCCCAGGACCCGCAGCGGCGCCCGCGTGCGGTAGCTGCGCGTCGGGTTGCCGGGGAAGCGTTTGTTGGTCAGGTTCGGGTCGTCCTCATACGCGCCCGTGGGCTCCACGGCGTAGATGCGCCCGGGGCCCTCGCCCTTCGCCAGCTCCGCGCCCCACACCGCCGCGTCCATCGTGGCGGTGAAATACACGAAGTTCGCCCGCTTCCCGGCGCCGTAGTTCGACGCGTACCCCGGGGCGAGCGTATCCCCCGGCCGCAGGTCCGCCCGGGTGCCGTGGTAGAACGGGCCGGGGTCCTTCGCGCCGTCCCTGTCCGAAAATGTTTCGTCCCGCAAGGTGTACGCCTTCCTTTCAAAAAGTCATTCCCTGCCGCGCCTCCGGGCATGCGGTCCCTGAAGCGGCGGGGCATGGCGGATTGTACACCGCGGGACGCGTCCCGATACGCACCGCCGTCCGTTCACCACGATTGGCAGAACGTGGCATATCCGGCACCGCCGCCGTCGCAATCCGGCGGGGTTCGTGGTATCTTGCCGCTGGGGGACAGCCCTGCGCTTATGCGCCGGACATCTATCCAATCAGGGAGGCTGCGTGAACAGACCGAAGGCGCACCCGGATTTCCGGCGGCTCCGGCTCCTGCGGCCGGTGCTGTGGCGCCCCCTGCTGCCCCTGATGAACGCGGTTCTGGGAGCGATGGTCCGCAACCGCTCCGGCGGCAATGCCGCGCGGGAGATGACAGCCGCAGGCGGGCAAGGCTTCCCGGTCCCCGTGACCATCTTCCGCCCACAGGGCCTGCCCACCCCAGCGCCGTGCCTGGCCTACTTCCACGGCGGGGCGTTCGTCCTGAGGGCCGCGCCGCACCATTACCGGCTGGCGCAAAGCCTCGCCGAATCAGCCCGCTGCGCCGTCGTCCTGCCCGAGTACCGCCTTGCGCCGCGCCACCCGTTCCCGGCCGCGCTGGAAGACTGCTATGCAATCTACGAATGGGCGCATGCCAACGCCTCCGCCCTGGGCGTCGATCCCGCCCGCGTCGCCGTCGGCGGGGACAGCGCGGGCGGTAACCTCGCGGCCGCGGTGTGCCTGCTGGCGCGGGACCGGGGCGCCCCGCGCCCGTGCTTCCAGATGCTGCTGTACCCGGTCACCGACCGCCGCATGCAAACCGATTCGATGGCGCAGTTCCGCCGCGCCCCGGTGTGGAACGCCCGGCTGAACCGCGGGATGTGGCACGCCTACCTGCGGGGCGGCGAAACCCTTCCGGCGGAATATGCCTCACCGGCGGAGGCCGCGTCCCACGCGGGACTGCCGGACGCATACGTCGAGGCGGCGGAACTGGACCCGCTGCGCGACGAGGGCATCGCGTACGCCCGCGCGCTGGAGAAGGGCGGAGCCGCGGTGCGGCTGCGTGTCGTCCCCGGCGCGTGCCACGGGTTCGACCGTGTGAGAAAAAGCGAAACCGTGGCGGCGTGCATGCGCGCGCGTGCCGCCGCGCTGCGGGAG
>DATHTQ010000054.1:0-2742 GCA_035463055.1 Candidatus Limnocylindria bacterium | reverse complement strand
AACCCGGCGCCCCGGTTCCTGCTGCGCGGGGTAAGCGTCGTTTCCTCACGCACGGTGGGCAGCGGCGGGGCGCACCTCAAGGCGACGTTCGGGAAGGACGGCGTGCGAAAGGACGGCATCGCGTTCGGCATGGGCGGGACGCGCCTGGGCGGCGGCGCCGCGGATATCGTCGCGGGTATTGCCAGGAACGAGTATAATGGATATGTGGGCGCGCAGCTGGCGGTCAAGGCGATCCTGCCGGGCGACCCGGCGTTCGCCCCGGACACCGTGGCCGAGGCGCGCAGCGCGCTCACGGAGCTTTCCCGGCAGGGCGGCGATGCGGAGGCGCCGGAGCGGATCGCGTCGCTCCCGCCGCTGAACGGGCACCGCGGCACGCTGTTCGCATGCCGGTGCGCCGGCACCGCCAACATGCTGCGCCGCGCCATGCCGGACCTGATGGTCTTCACGCAATGCGCGGACGACCCCCGGGGCTTCCACGCCCTGTGCCTGTATCCCGACTGGGACGCGGCCCACGCCCGCTTCGACACGGTAGTATTGGCGGACGGTGCGCTGCACCCGGGCGAGGCAGCCCGCGCGAAAGCCGCGACCGGGGCCGCCCGTGTCCTCGCGATGCCGCGGAACCCGGCGCTCACGGAAATGTTGGGCGCCTGCCGCACCGGGGTGGACGAACTGCGCGACGCGTGGCGGGCATTGCGCGACGGAATGGACCTGTCCCTGCAGATGCCGCCATGCCAGGCCCTCGCCTGCCGGATGATATTGGGTGAGATGGGGCTTGCGCGGCTGGACGGGAACGGCGCGTTCGTGTCCATGCTCCCCGCCTCGGGCGCGCAGCCCGAAGCCAGCGCGCTGTACCGGGCCCTGAACGAGTTGTAAGGAGAACGATGCCCCACACCGCCTTTGACCTGCTGACCATCGAGGAAATCACGGCCCGTCTCGCGAGGTACAGCGAGCCGGACTGCGTTGCCATGGTCATGAAGGCATATTCGTTCGCCGAGAACGCGCACAAGGGGCAGACGCGACGCAGCGGCGAGGAATATATCGTCCATCCGCTGAACGTCGCGAGCATCCTCTCCGAGCTGCAGCTGGACTGCCCGACCGTGGTGGCCGCGCTGCTGCACGACACCGTGGAGGACGTCGAGGGCGTCACGCTGGACCTCATCGAGAAGGAATTCACGCCTGAAGTCCGGGGACTGGTGGACGGCGTGACGAAGCTGGGCCGGCTCGACTTCGCCGACCGGGAGGAGCAGCAGGCCGAGAACTGGCGCAAGATGATCCTGGCGATGGGCAAGGACATCCGCGTCATCATGATCAAGCTGGCCGACCGGATGCACAACATGCGCACGCTGTCGTTCCAGCCGCAGGACCGGCAGCTCCCCACCGCGCGCGAGACGCTGGACATCTATGCGCCCATCGCCCACCGCCTGGGCGTATACACCATCAAGGCCGAGCTGGAGGACCTGTCCCTGCGCTTCATCGACCCGCAGGGATACAAGGACGTCGCGACCAAAGTTGGGCAGAAGCGCATCGAGCGCGAGGCGCAGATACGGACCATCATCCAGACGCTCACGGACAAGCTGAAGGAGATGGAGGTCGAGAACTTCGAGATCGAGGGGCGGCCCAAGCACCTCTACAGCATCTACCGCAAGATGGTCATCCAGAACCGCACGTTCGACCAGATCTACGACCTCATCGCCATCCGGGTGCTCGTGGACACCATCCCGGAGTGCTACACCGTGCTGGGCGCGGCGCACACGCTGTGGACGCAGATGCCGGGCCGGTTCAAGGACTACATCTCCACGCCCAAGCCCAACATGTACCAGTCGCTGCACACGACGCTCATCGGCGGGCGCATGATCCCGACGCCCTTCGAGGTGCAGATCCGCACGCGCGAGATGCACCGCATCGCCGAGGAGGGCATCGCCGCGCACTGGAAGTACAAGGAGGGGCGCGTCGGCGCCGGCCGCGACGAGCAGCACTTCCAATGGCTGCGCCAGCTGCTCGAGTGGCAGCAGGAGGTCCGGGACCCGCAGGAGTTCCTGCGCAATCTGAAGATCGAGCTGTATCCCGAAGAGGTCTACATCTTCACGCCGAAGGGGGAGGTGAAGGCGCTGCCGCGCGGCGCGACGCCGGTCGACTTCGCCTACTCGGTGCACACCGACGTCGGCCATCAGTGCGTCGGCGCGCGGGTGAACGGCAAGATGGTGCCCCTGCGCACCCGGCTCCGCAACGGCGACATCGTCGAGATCGTCAGGCAGCCCGGGCACAAGCCGAGCCGCGACTGGCTCAACTTCGTCGCCACCTCGCGGGCCCGCAACAAGATCCGGCACTTCATCCACGGCGAGGAGAAGGCGAGGAGCCTGGAGCTCGGACGCAAGCTGTTCGACAAGGAGGCGCGCCGGTTCGGGCTCAACGTCAAGAGCCTCACGGAGGGCGAGAAGTTCGCCGCCCTGCTCGCCGAGCACGGCTTTCAGAAGGGGGACGAGCTGTTCACGGCGATCGGCTACGGCAAGCTCGCGGCCAAGACGGTGCTCGCCAGGCTGGTCCCGCAGGAGGAGCTGAAGGAGCCGCAACGCGGGCCGATCGCGTCCGTCGTCCGGCGCGTCCTCGGCCCGGGCGAGGACAAGATCAAGGTTCGCGGCGTCGACGATCTGATGGTGTTTCGCGCCCGGTGCTGCAATCCCATCCGGGGGGAGCAGATCATCGGCTACATCACGCGCGGCAAGGGGGTGTCGGTCCACTCGG